>JAQTMD010000153.1 GCA_028714595.1 Candidatus Omnitrophota bacterium | reverse complement strand
GTCTCGCTGACCCGCCCGTTCTGGCTGTGGCGGCTGATCGGTTTGATGGGAAGTTTAGCCCTGGCCTTGATCGTTCTCGTTTCGATCATTATTCGCCAGCCGTTCACTCTGCAGTACGCCAGGGAAACCACGCCGCAAGAAAGATGGCATGATCCCAAATTCATCCACGCCAATTATGTGATCACCTGGGCTTGGCTGGTCGCGTTCCTGTTCATGGCCCTGCCTTCCGCCGCGATTTTTATCGGCATTGTATCTCCAATCTGGTTCACCTGGGGTTTTTCTATCTGTTGTTTTATTGGGGCCTCGGCTTTTACCGGCTGGTATAAGAAGCGGGCCAGTCGTATTTATTAACAGAGAAAAGCCGCCTCATTCTTTAATTGATGAGCTACCGCCGGACTGTCCGCCGAAGCGTTAGCGAAGGCGGAAGGTTTGCAAAGCGGACCGGATAAGCGCCAGCTTTTTAGTTCTGGACCATTTTTTTATTTGTGCTTCACGCTTCAGTGCGGCGCTTCTGGTTGGATATTCTTCATGATAGCGCGCCTTTAATGCCGGATTTGCTTTTGTGTAACGGCAGCCTTTACCGGAGAAGTGCTCATTCAGCCTGCGTTCAAGATTATTTGTTATACCTGTGTATAATGACCGATCGGTGCATTCGAGAATGTAGACGTAGTAGGGCATAGGATATTAATTTCCCCTCGACTCGGCCTCGGCTCCATCTCGACTCGCTACGCTCGCTCGATGTCGCTCGGCCTCTCTCGGGGTGCCTGAGAACGGTATTCAATTAGCTGTTTAAAATGATACGAAGTGCCGAGCGAGTGAGCGAAGCGAACGAGTCGAGGCACTCCCCGGGTAGGATTCGAACCTACGACCAAGTGATTAACAGTCACCTGCGCTACCACTGCGCTACCGGGGATCGCAACTCGATTAGCTTGATTTTAGCAAAAGGGGAAGCCTGGGTCAACCAGCGGGATCAGGCGGCGGAGATGGTCGGCCCTTCGTACTCTTCAGGATGCTGCCGCATATCTTCCTGTCGGATAATGTCGACGTTATCATCCCGATGCTCATTAAGAAAAGTGTGATGCTCCTCATTGAGCTCCATTGAGAGTTCAGGAATAAAATCAGGCAGGTTGGTAACCAGTCCGGACAGCAGGAGCGGGGCGGCGGGATTGTCCAGGTCAACCGCGTCAATTTGGCCGATCAGGGCCTGCATTGCCGGCCGCTGCTGCTCCCAGGCGGAAATATTGATCGTGTCTCCCCAGGCATCGAGCTCTCTTAAGGTGTCAATATTGCCGGTCTCGAGATATTCCAGCCGCAGCCTGACAATGTTGAGCCTGATCTGGGTCTGCAGCGCCTGGGCTTCCGGAGCATCTGAATGGGTTGCGTTGTAGACCATGCTCGAGATAAATTGCTGGAAAGTAAAACTTGTATGATTTAGTTGGCCATCAGGCGTGACCCAGCCCTGGGCGACATCATAATCATTGTACTGTAGCGGCTGTCCGCCTTGTTCCTGTTCGTATAAAGTTGCAACTCGCTGCATTTCTCTGCTATTCATCATCAGTGTACCGGTTACACTGAGCTCTTCGATCTGGTCGGAAAAGCTGAAGTTATAAGTTTCTCCGGCTATTCGGTACTCTTCGTCGGCCGGGAAAGAGTAGAACAGCTCCTGATCGACAAATTGATCGATCAGCTCTTCTCTAAAATGGCCGTCTGAAGTAAAGTAGCGATCAACGAGATCGATCGCATGCCTGATCCCGTGATCGCTGTATTCATCATGTATATCGGGCGGATCCAGCATTTGTAAAGCGGTGATCGCCTGCCGGAAATCGGCATTATCGTTGGCCAAAGTAAGAAGCAGCTGGCGTATTTCGTCATGGTTGAACTGGTTCACACGAACATGTTCAAAAGTGGCGGCATCTGCCGGCCCGCCTTCGTAATTATCAGCGGCCAGGCAGGCAGTTCGTAATACCCCGATAATATGCATCCATGATTTAGTCGCGTTAGCGCAATCCTGGGCCGGAATTAAAATGGACGCGCTGACATCATAAGGCGCATCATGCTCTCTTAATATCAGTGAACGGGTATAATCGTCTGCAAAGGCAACTCTTGCTCCATATAAAATATCATTAACGAATAAAACAATACCGACTCCCGGGATGGCTTTAGTCCAAGCGCGAGCGAGCAACGAGGTGGCAAACCGCCTGATCAGCAAGCGATTGATCGCGATCATGGCGATGCCGGGAACAATAAATTTTGTTACCGGATGGCCAAGAACAGGATTATCGACCTGACCAGTCACTTCAAGCACGCCGTCGTACCCCATGCCGAGGATCTGGAACTGGCCGATGGAACCGAAGAAGCGGCCCAAAGCTTCACGGCTGACTAGCTGGCGCATGCCTCTTAGAACCAGTGAGTTCCTGCCAAAGAGGAGCGGGGCACCCCGGTAATTATTCATCATGAACGCCCGGAAGTTGGACAGGCCGGCAAAACTGCCGGCTTCTTCAGTCGCGGTGAACAGCGCCCGCAGGTCCTGTCCGGCGGCGTAAAGGCCGCGCGCCGCCTGCCTTAAGGCCGGGGTGGTGAATAAGCCGGCGGCCTGCGCTTCACTGCCGGTGTGCAGGAGCGAAAGGACAAAGACGGTTTTCGCTATCGGATTTTCAATGCCCAGGACGTCGGCCAGCCTTTCCGCGCCAAGGAACATGCCGAGTGAGAGCAGCAGGCCTCCGACTTCCGCTGAAACATCCTGTCCGGCCCGATGTCTTGCTTCAAGCTCCCGAACCTGCAGAGCAAATCTCTGGCCTTCGGGAGTGCGTAAAAACTCCAGGCCTTCAGGGGTCCGGAAAAACTCAAATAGCCGATTCAGATCGAGGCCGCGGCTATTCGCGTATTCTGTTTGGATCGTCTCCGCCAGCCGCGCGGCGTCAGAAGCATCAACCACCATCCCCATTTCCCGGGCGATGACCAGGAGGTTTTGATAATAGACGGTGCGCTGGACAAACAGCCGCGCGGAGAGCCTTAAGGCCTCGGCCCTTTCCCGCGGCAGGTTATAATCCCTCATGAGTTCCGGCGTAGTCTTTTCCGCGATCTCCGCCATCCGGTCGTAATTAACTTCGCCGATATCGATACCAGCGGCTTCCAGGGCGCTCCGGAATTCAGTGACCGCCTGGTTTTGCAGGACCGCAGTGTCAACTCCGCCCGTCGGCACGAAACCGGCCGCTTCCAGCGGCGAGACAAAACGTGTTTCTCCGGAGCTGTCAACCGTTAGAACCGAGCCGACTTCGGAGCTGGCAAGCATATCGGGAGAAATGACGATCTCAGAAAGGCCGGTGGTCCCATCCAGCAAAATTATTGACTCAACGCCGGCATCGACCAGTCTTTGCAGGTCCATAGCGACCGCGGGATCGACATAGCTAGGGATAGAAGTCAAATCAATGCGGATACTGCCGTCAACCATTGACCGGCCGGGCAGGGCTTCGACCGGCAAACGTATCGGCTGAAATCCGGCTTCAAACCGGCCGGTTGCCATATCCCTGGCTACAGCATCGGCCCGCGCTTCCGGAGATGATGGGGAATACGCCGGTGTCGGTTCGACATCAATGACAATCGGTTGAGCTTCAGCTCTTGGCTCATATGGCCGCATTTCAACTTCGGTTGCTGTGCCGTTTGCGACCCGGAAAGCGATTTCGTCGCCGTTGGCATAAGCCATATCCAGGTCCGAAGGAGCTTGTCCTTCGATCGGGGCGGGATTGGCGGTTTGGGCATCAAGAGGAATGATCCGGCCGACCGGAACGCCGTTTTCAATTCTCACTTCGATTATTGCAT
>JAQTMD010000152.1 GCA_028714595.1 Candidatus Omnitrophota bacterium | reverse complement strand
ACCAGTTCCTGGCCGCGGCAGACGCGCCTGAAGGATTCGTTGATCTGCCGGCGGATGGCGTCCTTGTTGGGACGGGCGATGTAGCGCTCGGTAAAACCCTTTTCCACCGCGATCGGGCTCATGTCCTTGAGGCTTGACTTGACGCCGATGCGGCAGACTTCCTCGATGAGCAGCGAATCCTCGTCAATCTTCAGACCGTCTTCCTCGAGGTAGCGCTGGCCGATGGGCTTGATGAACCCGACCCTGCGGAAGCGCTGCTGGAAATTACAAATAAGGCCCAGCGAGACCGTGGTCTTGCCGTCGTTCTGCTTGGTCGCGGCGATGAATATCTTCTTCATGAAAAGCGATTGCCCCTCAAAGAACGCCTGCTATACGCTGGCTTCGAGCCGTTTCTTCAACTCCTGCTTGCTCAGGGCGCCGATCGCCTGGTCCATGACCTTGCCCCCCTTGAAGATCATCAGCGTCGGGATGGACATGACGCCGAACCTGCCGGCGGCCTCCGGGCATTCATCCACATCGACCTTGCAGACTTTGACCGTAGCAGCGAACTCCTTTGCCGCCTCATCGATAATCGGCGCGATCATCCTGCAGGGCCCGCACCAGGTCGCCCAGAAATCGACCAGCACAAGCTTGTCGGATTCCAGGACTTCACGCTTGAACGTGGCGTCCGTAACATGTACGACTGACATAGATCTTCCTCATTCGTTGGTGGATCAAACGGATTTTCGGATGGAAATAATGGAAATACAGGATAGCATAAATCCAAACCCTTAGCAAGGGATTTTGAAGAAACCGGTTGTTATGCAACCCCTTGGCCGGCAACGGGCTGAAAGGAAACGGGCCATAAAACGCAAAAAACCGCGGAAAACTATTTTATGAAGGCGGGATCGGGTGTATAATAGGTTCGTTCCGTTGTGAGGTGGACCTATGGCGAAAAGGGCCGTTATCGGAGTCGGGATACCTGATGAGTTAAGCGAAGACCTGCGCACGGCGCTCGACCCGCAGCTGTTCGAGTTTGTGAACTATTTCAGCGCGCAGGAACTGCTTGCAAACATCAAGAACTACAAGGTCAGCATCATCTTCGTCTACAATGTCCTGCCGGACCTCAAGGGTGCCCAGGAGCTCTGCATCCTGCTTCGTTCACAAGCCCATATCGAGACCGTTCCCATCATCATCATTTCACACGGCGCAGAGAACCGCGAAGAAAAAATCATGATGCTCACCAGCGGCCTCATCGACAGCTACATCAGTTCGCTTGCCACCACCGAGGAGGTGGTCGCCTATGCCAATGTCTTCATGCAGCGCCAGGCGCTCGAGGAGGAACTGGAGCAGAAGAACGAGCTGCTGAACAAACTCTCCATTACCGACGAGCTGACCAAACTGTACAACCGCAGGTACCTTATCGCGCGCCTCGACGAGGAGATCAAGAAGATCAAGCGCTATAACTATCCCCTCTCCTGCATCATGCTCGACCTTGACCACTTTAAACACGTCAACGACACCCTCGGCCATGCGCAGGGAGACGCGGTCCTGGAAAAGTTCGCGGGCGTGGTGAAAGCGAACATCCGCTCCATCGACATCGCCTGCCGCTACGGCGGGGACGAGATCGTGATCATCTTTTCCTTCACGAACTTGACCGGGGCGCTCGAGGTCGCGCAGCGCCTGCGCCGAAGGATCGAAGAGCAGGATTTCGGGACGGACGGTCAGCCGCTGCGGTTTACCACGAGCATCGGCATGGTCAGCGTGGACTCCAAGGACGCCGTGGACGTCGACCTTCTACTGCAGGCGCTGGACAAACAGCTTTACGAGGCAAAGAACACCGGCAGGAACAAGGTCTGCGCCAAGATGTATAAAGACAGCCTTTAGTTGCCGGTCTTCCGGGAATAAAACCCTCCGGTCAAACCGTCCAGGTGCGCGGCCAGTTCCCGGACCCGCAGTTCCTTTTCTTTCCTTTTCTTGTCGGCAGTTCCCGGACCTTCAAGCTCAAGCAACAGGCGCAGGCGTTCGAAGTAATACTTTGTCACTTGTTCCAAAACGTCCTGGCGCAGCTCGACCATGAGCCGCGAACGGGCATCGATGGAAGTCTGGTCGGCGTTCCAGACCAGTTCTCCGAGGTCCCAGGTCAATCCTATGTCCCACTCGATGGGCGCTTTCCCCTGACGCAGGACATCATCGCCATCCCGCGTCGTCGAACCGCATTCCCAGTGCCAGAGGTCTGTGATGTCGTTATTGACGCCGATCGATACTTCCGGCAGCCATGCTTTTTTCGCTGCCTGTCTTCGCCAGTCCGCGATCTTCTGCGGCTGGACCTCTGCGTAGCGGATGGCCGCCTCCTGGACCTGGATGATGGACGGCTCTTGCCCCCGGGTACTTGTCCCTGCCTCGTCCACCTTGGTTTCCCCGGCACAGAGAACCGGGGTCATTGCGCACGCCAACAGAACACTTACTACCGCGAATCGTTTCATGGCACGCCTCCTTGCCCACAAGGGCGGCCCCAATTCCTCCTTATAAATTGGGGGTAGTATAGATACGCACGCCAATCTCTCCATTCGGATCGGGTGCCACCCTAATAGACGTGCCTTCACGCAAAATCTAACGAAATTTTTTGTGTAAGAGAAAAACGCGGGTGGGAAAAACGATTATTTTGTTCTCCTTCTCAGGACGTACAGGCCGGAAAGGCCCAAACAGAGAAGCAACAACGTGGCAGGTTCAGGGACAGGCTCAGATGATAATCCCGAAGTTCCCTCTTCATTCATCTCGGAGAAAGGTTCCGTGGAAAATGCAGAGGTATCGGTGGTCAACAGCGCAGATCCGCCGTTTGATTCGGATGTATAAACCGCAGATTCCCGGGGTACATTCATATTTGAACCGCCGCCCCCGCCTCCGATTTTACAGCCGGCAATACACAGAAGCATGAACCCCATCAAAACTCTGACCAAGTTCTTCACTCCTTACCCCCCTCTTCTCCTCGCCCCAATACTCTCTCAGAATTAACGGGGCACGGCTTCTGGTAGTAAGCCGTGCCCTGCCTTCCCCAGCCCTAGATGTCGTCACGATGAAGCGTTTGCTGGCATGTATGCAACCCCCGGGGTTCAACCCCGGGGGTTGAACCCCGGGGGTTGCGGAGGTTAACTGGCAAGCTTAATGAAATCGGTGATGCGATTTTTTGTCTGGCTGTTTTTTTTGACAAAACAGATGCTTAACCGGTACTGGTCGCTGTCATGGATCGCGGTGGAGCGTACTTCTCCTTCTATTTCCACCGGCGTGAAAAAGTTGACCTCGCCATGTCTATCCACCTTGAACAGCGTGAAGCTTATGTCCAAGGAGGTGTGGGCGGGGATACCCTGGGTGGTCAAGAGGGCCATGCCGCCTTCGCTTAAATTCAGAGTAACGGCTTCGGTCACATGATCGCCGTATTGAATGCGCACGTACCACGGATTTTTGACCCGGTAATGCACCGAGACGTTCAAAGCCAGGCGCTGATAGCGCCTTCTATCATTGATGCGTATTGTCTGTATCATCTGTTCTCCATGCAAGGCGTTCGACCGCCGGGATTGTGACGTGTTTACTGAGCTACCTCATAGCGGGATTTCAGCTGCACCTTGATCATGCGCAGTGCCAGCGGGATAGGCCTGAGACAAAAAGAGTCAAGATAAATGCCTGCGCGGTACATGTTCTCCCGGACAGCCTGAACCCAGACCGCCTTTCCGCGCACCCGTATCTTTTCACTGTTATCCGGCACGCTCAGCTCAATCTCAAGAGGGACATGCAAAGGCATCGGCCCTTCCAGGGCGATGCCTATTCCCTGCTCGCTGAGATCGCGCGTGACCGACTGCGTGCTTTTCCGCGTGCCCATGTCAGTCTCCGTTGCCGGC
>JAQTMD010000151.1 GCA_028714595.1 Candidatus Omnitrophota bacterium | reverse complement strand
TTCTTAGAGTAATTTCCTGTGCGCGTCAGTTCCTGCACTCTCTCGCCGCAAATCCTTGCACTCCCTTGCCAAAATTTTTCCGATGCACGCTCCAGCCAAGCCGCACAACCGCCACTAAAATCAGGAGGTTAAGATCAGTTCACTCTCACGTTCAGTCTTATCGGATTTTACGGGTGATTGTTTGAGCGGGCGGCGGCGAGCAACTGTCGGGTGTAGGGCTGCCGGGGGTCTTGAAATAGTGCCGCGGCCGTACCCTCTTCTACCACGCGGCCGTTCTGCATGACCGCGACGTTGTCCGAGATGTGCCTGACAACGCTTAAGTTATGGCTGATAAAAACATAGGTAAGAGCAAACCGCTTTTTGAGCTCAATGAACAGGTCGAGCAGCCGCGCCTGGATGGTAAGGTCAAGCGACGAAAGCGGCTCGTCCAACACCAGCAGTTTCGGTTCGCACGCGAGCGCGCGGGCAATGCAGATACGCTGGCGCTGTCCGCCGGAAAATTCCTTCGGATACCTTTCCAGCGCAGTCTCATCCAGGCCTACACTCCGCAGCAATTCTACGCACCGATCCCTGAATTTTCCCGGCGGCACGATGCGATGGATGGCCAGCGGCTCGGACACTGCGTCCCTGATGCGCATCCTGGGGTCAAGGCTGTTATAGGGATTCTGGAAGATGATCTGCACGTCCTTACGGAACGCCCGGATACTATCGGTGTTGACCAGCACCTGACCGCTCGTCGCAGGAATGAGCCTGGTGATTATCTTTGCCAGTGTGGTCTTGCCTGAGCCGGATTCGCCCACGATCCCCAGCGTAGTGAATTCGGCCAGGCTGAAACTTACGTTGTCCAGGGCCCTGACCGTAGTCTTTTCCTGCATCAGGAACCCCTTCTCCACGCTGAATTCTTTAGTGATGTTTCTGGCTTCGAGTATCATAATTTCCCGATCTTCTCGTATGCGCTGATCAGCTCTTTGGTGTGCGCATGCCGCGGTGCGGCAAAGATCCGTGAAGTCTCATCCCCTTCCACGACCTTCCCCTGGTACATGACATAGATCCGCTGTGCGATCTTTTTTGCGATGGCCAGGTTATGGGTGATAAACAGCAGCGCGAAGCCGTGCCGTGCTTTCAATTCCTTCAGAAGCTGCAGGATCTGCGCTTCGATGGTGACGTCAAGGGCAGTGGTGGGCTCGTCGCAGATCAACAGCCGCGGCTTGCAGGCAAGGCTCATGGCGATAAAGACCCGCTGGTTCATGCCGCCAGAGAGCTGGTGCGGGTAGCTGGCAAGGACCCGGCGGGGGTCGGGGATCCTGACATCCTCCAGTAACCGCGCCGCCTCTTTTTCAGCTTCTTTGCGCGAACAATGCTGATGGAATATAACGGCTTCGCAGATCTGCTCTCCGATCGAATAGACCGGATTCAGGTAACTGGTGGGTTCCTGGAAACAATAGGCGATCTTGGAGCCGCGGACCTGCTCCAGCTCCCTCTCGTTGAGGGCCAGGAGGTCCTTGCCGTCGAAAAACGCCTCTCCCGCGGTTATCCTGGCATTCGGCGGCAAAATCCTGGTAAGGGCAAGCGCGGTAACGGTCTTTCCCGAGCCGGATTCGCCGGCGACCACCACGGTCTCCTGCGGTCTGACACAAAGATCGACTCCCCTGACCGCGTGGATGACGTGCTGCTCGAGCTGAAAATCGACGTTGAGGTTTTTTACTTCAAGGAGATTCTCCATTCCCTATCCGATGACCTTTTTCAATCCTTCGGCGATGAAATTAAAACCCAGGATCGTGACCAGTATGGCCAGGCCCGGAAAGACCGTGATCCACCAGGCCACGCCGAGCGTTGATTTCGACTCGATAAGGATATTGCCCCAGCTCGCAGTCGGCGGCTGCACTCCCAGGCCCAGGAAACTTAAACCCGATTCCAGGAGGATGGCCCCGGCAATGCCGAGCGTGGCATTGACCAGGACCGGGCCGATCGCATTCGGGACAAGATGCCGCACGATTATCCTGGCATCAGAAGCCCCTAACGCGCGCTCTGCCTGGATGAATTCCCGCTCTTTGAGCGAAAGTATTTCCGAACGGATAAGCCGCGCCGCCCCCATCCAGCCGGTCAGGCCGATGATGGCCATGATATTATAGATCGACGGCTCCAGGACTGCCACGACCGCAAGGATCAGGAAGAACGTCGGGAAACACAGCATGATATCCGTGAAACGCATGATCACCGCATCCGGCCATCTGCCGTAGAAACCGGCGATCGAGCCGACCACAAGCCCGATGAGCGTGGCAATACCCACGGCGATCAGGCCGATGCTCAGGGATATGCGGGCTCCCCAGGCCATACGGCTGGCCAGGTCGCGGCCGAGGCTGTCCGTGCCCATAAGGTGCGCCGGAGACGGCGGCGCAAGCAGGTTTTTACCGTCGATCCGGGCAGGGTCATAGGGGCTGATCAACGGCGCGAGTATTGCCGTGATCGCCAGCACGCCGATAATCAAAGTCCCGGCTGTAAGATAAGGATTTCTCATGTCAGCCTTTATACCGTATGCGCGGATCGACGTACGCGTAGCTGATATCCGCGATAAGATTGCCGGCCATGGTCAGAACCGCGCCCAGAACGACCTCCGCCATGATCAAAGGGTAATCGCGGGTCATCACTGCTTCGTAGAACAGTCGGCCAAGCCCGGGCAGCGCAAAGATAGACTCAAAGATAACGCTTCCGCCCAGCAATCCGGGGATGGAAAGCCCGACCAGCGTTACGATGGGCAGGAGCGCGTTGCGCAGGCCGTGCTTATATACTACGGTCCTCTCCGGTAAACCTTTTGCCCGCGCAGTCACGATGTACGGCTGGCTCATTGCCTCGATCATGCTGGAACGCATGTAGCGCGAGATCCCGGCAAGGCTTCCCAGCGTCGTGACAAACACCGGCAAAATAAGATGCCAGCCTATATCCATGACCTTCCGCGCCGGGCTAAAATATTCAAAATCCAGGGATTTTATCCCGGAGATCGGCAGCCAGCCCAGTCTTATGCACACGAGCTGCATCAATAAAAGCGCGAGCCAGAACGTGGGTACGGCGAAGAGCACAAACACCGCCACGGTCGTGGCATTATCGAACCTGCCGCCCGGTTTTTGCGCGGCTTTGATGCCGAGCGGGATCGCCGCAAGAAACACGCACACCAGGGAGACCGCGTTGACCAGTATCGTCAACGGCATGCGTTCCAGGATCCTGCGCGCGACCGGACGGCCGTCCGCAAAAGAATCGCCGAAATCAAAACGGACGCTGCGCTTCAGCCAGTCGGCGTACTGGACATGCAGCGGTTTGTCCAGCCCGTACAGCTTGTAGAGTTTGGCGCGGATCTCGGGCGAGACTTTGGGATTAAGGGACTGCTCGACGGTAGCGGGTTTGCCGGGCGCGAGGTGGATCACGATGAAACTTATGATCGTGATGCCCAGGAGCACGGGGATGATTCCCAGTAATCTGCGAAAGAGGTACGCGATCATGGCTCCATCCGGTACTTCTGCTCCTGCTTCGGCACCAACCAGTCGATGAAATTATAGCCGACGCCGATGGGCGCAGGTTTAATCCCGCGAAAACGGTTGTGCAGGCAGGACAGGCTTTCCGACGTGAACAAAAACATGTAGGGCTGATCCTCGTAGATGAGTTTGTGGACCCTGCGATAAAGCCCGGCGCGCTTTTCCCGGTCAAAGACCCTGCGTGCCTCGACCAGCAGCCGGTCGACTTCTTCGTTCTTATAGCCGATAAAATTGAACTCCCCTTCCCTGGTCTTTGACGAATGCCAGATATCGAAGTTATCGGGCTCCCGGGGCACTGACCAGCCCAGGAGGATCGCCTCAAAGGCCTTCTTGTCCACGAACTCGGTCAGGAACACGCTCC
>JAQTMD010000150.1 GCA_028714595.1 Candidatus Omnitrophota bacterium | reverse complement strand
CGGCCTACGGCGCCATCAACAACATCCAGGGCGATCCTACCTGGGTGGTGCCGCGGGAGAACGCCATGGCGATCCTGGGATTAGTCAAGGCCGCGGATATACTCGAGAATCCGGCGTACCGCGAACGGGCACGGCTCTGCGCCGAATACCTGATCAAGGTCCAGGACGGCGACGGGGCCTGGTATAACCAGTACTCGTTCGCCGCGCCCGGCTCAGGCAACCCCGACGACAAGGAGTCGCTGGCAAAATCTCCCACGCAGACCGCCGAGGTGATGATCGCGTTGTACAAGCTCGGGTTTGCCGGGAGCCGCTACGGGGCCATGAAACGGGCGGCACAGTATTTGATGGCCTGTCAGAAGAAGGGCGGCGACGGAAACCTTGTCGGCGCAGGCAAAGATGCCGAGGGGGTTTTCAGGTCATGGCGCTGGGCGTCGGATAATTCTTACGCCTACCAGGCGCTGAAAGCCGCCGAGGTCTGGGCGCTTGAGCGCAGGGACTGGCGCTTCGCCGTGCTGTGCGCCCATGCCGCGCGCAAGGTCCTCGCGGGGATCAACGACACGCTCTACATCAAAAATCCCTATGACGCCGATTTCGGGGTCTGGTACCGCGTCGTGGACCGGGAAAACCGGCCGGTGGAGCCCGCGCAGCACGACTGGATCAATTACGCGCCGCAGATGCTCAACGTCCCTGCGCGCGGCGTCAACCGGCCGAGGGTCGGCAAATGGATCGCCGGGACTTTCCGGCAGACCGACGGTTCATGCGTCTGGGACGACTATAGCTTTGTCTCGAGGAAATCGCCCGGGTATTCTTTTCAGGCGACGCTGGTCTGGCGCAGGATCGGCCAGCCCGAGTTTTACATACCGGCGCTCACCTGGGCGCTGGATTCCGGGCTCTGGCAGGTAGATCCCGACGAGAACGGCATTGCCGGCGGGTGGATCGATTGGACGGACACGGAAAACTCCCGGCAGGCCGGCTGGTGGGAGCGTTTTATCGACACGAGTTTTTATGCCATAGCCGCGTATAACGGCGGCTATGATTTCAGCGTCGTCCCTTCGTTCCTGCGTACCGGCTACACGAGGGCGCAGGATGCCGCAGACGCCGTCAGTTGCTACCTGAAATTTGACCTGCAGTGTCTGGGAGGCGAGGACGAATAGCGCCGTACCATCCGTTTCTCTCACACAAAAGTTGCGCACATGTTACCTGACAAAAGGGGATATTTTTTTGGTTTCGGGGGAAAGTTTGTCCCTGAGACGCTGGTCAGCGCCCTGGACGAGCTGGAGCGCAATTACCGCGCGGTAAAGAACGATCCGTCGTTTGCGCGGGAACTGGCGTATTACCTGAACGAGTACGCCGGCCGTCCCACGCCGTTGTATTACGCGCGTAACTTGAGCGCGTCGCTGGGCAGGCTGCGCGTGTATTTGAAGCGCGAGGACCTGCTGCATACGGGCGCACACAAGATCAACAACACCCTCGGGCAGGTGCTCCTGGCCCGCCGGATGAAAAAGACGCGCGTGATAGCCGAGACCGGGGCAGGCCAGCACGGCGTAGCCACTGCCACCGTGGCAGCTCTGTTCGGGCTGCGCTGCACGGTTTTTATGGGCGAGGAAGACATCGAGCGCCAGCGTCTGAACGTCTACCGCATGAAATTACTGGGTACCGAGGTGGTGCCGGTGACCAGCGGCTCAAAGACTTTGAAAGACGCCATCAACGAGGCCATGCGCGACTGGGTGACCAATGTCAATGACACGTTCTATATTTTCGGCACGGTGGCCGGCCCGCATCCCTACCCCGAGATAGTCCGTGATTTCCAATCGGTAATCGGTCGCGAGGCCAGAAGGCAGGTGTTTGCAAAAACCAGGCGGCTGCCGGATTACCTGGTAGCCTGCGTGGGCGGCGGCAGCAATGCCATCGGCCTGTTCCACCCGTTCTATAACGACAGAAAAGTGAAGTTCATCGGCGTAGAGGCGGCGGGCAGGGGCCTGAACACCGCGAAGCACGCGGCATCGCTGTGCAAGGGTTCGGTGGGCATCCTGCACGGGGCAAAATCTTACGTGCTCCAGGACCGGTTCGGTCAGATCGCGGCAACGCATTCGATATCCGCCGGCCTGGATTACCCGGGCGTGGGGCCCGAGCATGCCATGTACAAAAAGACCGGCCGCTGCGCGTACGTGGCTGTCAGCGACCGGGAGGCGATGGAAGGTTTTGTGAGACTCTCGCGCACCGAAGGAATAATCCCCGCGCTGGAATCCGCGCACGCCGTGGCATATCTGGAACAGTTGAACCGGAAGGCGAAAAAAGGAAGCACGGTCATCGTCAACCTCTCGGGAAGAGGGGACAAGGACATGAGCACGGCAGTGGCGGCGTTAAAGTTATAACGGAAGGAAAGGGGGACACGTCTAAGTAGGGCTGAGAACCGTCCCCAACCTATGAATCGGATAGACAAGACGTTCAAAAGATTGCGGCAGCAGCGCAAAAAGGCGTTCATCGCCTTTATCACCGCCGGATACCCGAGCCTGCGTACGACGGAAGAGCTGGTCCTGGGATTTGCCCGCGCAGGGGTGGATATCGTGGAGCTGGGCATACCGTTTTCCGACCCCATTGCCGACGGGCCAGTCATCCAGCAGTCCTCCTTTGAGGCGTTGAAGAAAAAGACCACCCTGGTCAAGGTCCTTTCGCTGGTGAAAGGACTGCGCCGCAAGACCGGGATACCCGTCTGTTTCATGTCGTATTACAACCCGCTGTATGCCTTTGGCCCGGAGCGGTTCCTGCGCCGGGCCAGGGAGAGCGGCGTTGACGGCCTCATCATCCCCGACCTGCCCTGCGAGGAGGCAGGGGATTTCTTGCGTCTCTGCGACAAATACGGCATAGACCTCATACAATTCATCGCTCCCACGACTACCAGACAGCGCTGCCGCAAAATCTGCGGGCTTGCCCGGGGGTTCATTTATTATATTTCGCTGACCGGCACGACCGGGGTGCGCAAAAAACTGGCGCAGGACATCTCGGGCCACCTGCGTTCGGTACGCAGCATGACGCGAAAGCCGGTGTGCGCGGGCTTCGGCATTTCGAACCGTCGGCAGGTGGCAAAGGTCTCGCAATTGTGCGACGGCGTGATCGTGGGCAGCGCGATCGTAAATAAAGTCGGAGAAAACACCGGGAAAAAAGACCTCGCGCAGCGGGTCACGAAATTCGTCAAGGGATTGATGGTCAGGTAGCTACCTATGTATAAGAAGACAAAGCTGGACAACGGGGTGCGGGTAGTGACGGCGGAGATGCGCGACGTCGGGTCGCTGGCAGCGGGCATCTGGATAAAGACCGGCTCGCGCCACGAAGAGCAGGGACTCTCCGGCATCAGCCATTACCTCGAGCACCTGGTGTTCAAGGGCACCAGGCATTACAGCTGCCAGCAGATCAAGGAGTCCATCGAGGGGGTGGGGGGCTCGTTCAACGGTTTCACCTCGGAAGAGACGACCTGCTACCTCGTCAAGATGCCGGCGAAATACCTGGACCGGGGCCTGGACATCCTCTCGGAGATGGTCCTGTGCCCGTCGCTGCCCGACGAGGAGATAGAAAAAGAGCGCACCGTCATCCTCGAAGAGATAAAGATGTACAAGGACCTGCCGCAGAGCTACGTGCATGAGCTTATCGACGAGCTGCTCTGGCCCGACCAGCCGCTGGGAAGGAGCATCCTGGGCACGCACGCCACGGTCAGCGCCATCAAACGCACAGACCTGGACGCCTACCGGCGATCGCGCTATACCGGCTCCAACGTCGTGATCAGCTGCGCGGGGAATGTTTCCCATGCGAAAGTCTGCGCGCGCGTCAAAAAGGCCTTCAGTAATCTTGCTCAGGCGCAGGGCAATTCCTTTGAGGCTGTGCGGGCCGCTCACGC
>JAQTMD010000149.1 GCA_028714595.1 Candidatus Omnitrophota bacterium | reverse complement strand
CGCGAGGCGCCTGGCCGGCCTCCTCGAGGAGCTCAAGATATCGCACCTCGCCGGCAGCAAGGCGTTCACCCTCTCCGGCGGAGAGCGCAGGAGGCTGGAGATCACCAGGGCGCTGGTCACCAACCCGTCGTTCATCCTGCTGGATGAGCCGTTTTCCGGGATCGACCCCATCATCGTCGGGGAGGCGCAGGAGATCATCAGGGACCTGCGCAATAAAGGGCTGGGGATCCTCTTGACCGACCACAACGTGCGCGAGACGCTCGCGATCACCGACCGGGCGTACCTCATCGCAGAAGGCAAGATCCTGATCTCGGGCACGGCGCAGGACCTGATCAACAACCCCAAGGCGCGGGAAATCTATTTAGGCGAGAAGTTTTCCATGTAACTGCAACCATCAATGAGCTTTTTTGACATAGGCACGTCTCGGGAAGTTCGTTGAGGAAAGGGAAAAATGAAGTCAGCGGTAAAGAAGATCGACTCAAGCACGATGGAGCTTTCCATCTCGGTGGAAGGCGACCCCGTCAAGTCCAAGTTCGAAGCGGTGTTTAAAGAGATCGGCTCCCAGGCCAAGGTCAAGGGTTTCCGCCCGGGCCACGCGCCGCGGGAGCTCATCGAAAAGGAATACTCCGGCCTCGCCCATGAGCGGGTGCTCCATGAACTGGTGCCGGAGCTCCTGGAAAAGTCGTTTGCGGAGCATGACCTGCACGTCCTCGCCACCCCGCAGGTCAAGGACGTGAAGCTCGAACGCGCGCACCTGTCGTTTACCGCGCAGGTGGAGGTCACCCCGCAGATCGACGTGAAGAACTACAAGGGCATCAAGATCAATTACAAGAAAATAGCGGCCGGCGCGGACGAGATAAAGCGCAACATCGATTCCGTCAAAGAATCGCGCAAGGCCGACGCCGTCGACGATGCCTTTGCCCGGACGCTGGGGTACCCGTCGGTGGCGGAACTTGAGCAATCCGTCGGCAGGCAGCTGGCGGTCCAGAAGGACAACGCCGGCAGGCGCGACGTGGAAAAACAGATCATCGATGCACTGACCAAGGGCCTGGAGGTGAAGCTGCCGCAGTCGCTGGTCGCCAAGCACCTGGAGGAACAACTGCGCCAGGCGAAGATGGAGCTCGCCCTTCGCGGCGTGCCCCGGGAAAAGATCGCCGCCGAAGAAGAGAATCTGCGCAAGGAGCTGACTCCCCAGGCACAGCAGCAGGTCAAGGTCTATTTGATACTGGCGGAGATCGCAAAACGGGAGCATATCGCGCCCGACGACCATATGACGCAAGCCTGCATGGAATTCCTGATGCGGGAGGCGTCGTGGAACGTGGTCGAGAGCTGACCTAACGAGAGCTAACTTAAAAGGAGGAGGAGCATGAAAAGGACAACTGCCGTAACCCGGTGTATGGCCCTGGCGGTTTCGGCCGCGCTGTTCGCAGGCGCGCAGGCGTTTGCCGAGTCCAGCCGCGCGGGGCTTCCGTCCGCTGCAATGCCCGAGATCATCCAGAAAGTCGGAGAAGCCGACGACATCGTCCTGGGCCCGGTCAAGTATCCCCTGTTCAAGGAGGCAAAGCCGAGCAGCGACACCGCCGGTCATAATAAATGCGCCGCGGAACTGCTCAAGATCTATGACCCGCAGACCAAGGAGGGTTTGAGCCTTGCCCCCGTACCCGGGGCAAAAACAGGTTTCATCCTCATCCCCGACCTGACGCTGAACGTAACCATACCCAAGAAGAACCTCGAGACCACCAAAGTCCTGATAAACTGGACGCTGCGGGTCGAGGGGGTGCGGCCCGACGAATTCGATACCAAGTGTTCCGCCGGGTGCAAGAAAGTCACCGACGACTGCAAATGCGGCAGCGAGACCGCCGAGCAGCAGGAAAAGCAGCTCGGGGCCTACTGCCCGTGGCCGTGCCTGTGCGACAGCTGGCACGGGTCCACCGTCCAGATCTTCAAGGGCGGCCAGATCAATTCAAGGCTCAAGGTCAACCGTAAAGAGGTGGGCAACATCGCATCCATGACCATGCCCGACGGCGGCGCAATCACCGCCACGCAGGTCTATGACCCGACCATCAGCGGCAGCTGCCTGCTGACCAAGAATGATTTTCCCGACGGGAAGTTCCCTTCGACGCTGAATATCGAGGTCGAATGGGAGAACAACACTTCGCTGAAGCTGATCAGCCCCAAGAAAACGCACATGGTAGTCGTATCGGTGATGCCGATCACTGCCAGCAACTAAAGACCGACGGAGGTAGGTATGGATATTCGCATGCAGCACCTGGTGCCGATGGTCATCGAGCAGACGCCGCGCGGCTTTGAACGCGCCTACGACATCTATTCGCGGCTCTTAAAGGACCGGATCGTTTTTATCGGGACGGCGATCGACGACGTCGTGGCAAACCTGGTGATCGCCCAGATGCTCTTCCTGCAGATGGAGGACCCGAACAAGGACATCAACGTTTACATCAACTCGCCGGGAGGGTCGGTGACCGCCGGCCTTGCCATCTACGACACCATGCAGTTCGTGAAGTGCGACGTGGCCACCTACTGCGTGGGCATGGCCGCGAGCATGGGCGCGGTGCTGTTGTGCGCCGGGGCCAAAGGCAAACGGTTCTCCCTGCCGAACTCGCGGATCATGATCCATCAGCCGTGGGGCGGCGTGCAGGGGGCGGCAGAAGACATCTCGCGCCAGGCCACCGAGATCCTGAAAATGCGCGACAGGATAAACGAGATCCTGGCGGCGCATACGGGACAGCCGCTGGACAAGATCCAGAAAGACACCGACCGGGATTTCTACATGTCCTCGGCCGAGTCAAAGGCGTACGGCCTCGTAGACGAAGTCTTTCTCAGCAAGAAAAAGTAATTAAATCCGGGGACGTTCCCCGAGGTACCATACCAGTGCTTTGTAACTTTTTGCAGTTCTGCAAGTTGCAGCGTTATCAAAGCGTTTCAGGCGTTGTTCCGATTACTTATAAATAAATAAGTTGTGTTTAGAAGGCGTGGTACCTGAGGGAGCGCCTCCCCTATTGAAAGGAGAGCAATGAAGAAGAATTATCTTTTGACGCCCGGGCCGACGCCGCTGCCGCCGGAGGTCTGCGAATCTCTTTCGCGGCCGATCATCCACCACCGCACTCCGCAGTTCCAGGAGATATTAAAGGAAGCGCATGAAGGCCTACGGTATGTCTTCCAGACCAAGAACGAAGTCTTCATCCTCGCGTCATCAGGCACCGGCGGGCTGGAAGCAGCCGTCGTCAATTTCCTCTCGCCCGGAGATACGGTCATCACCGTCGAGGCGGGAAAATTCGGCGAGCGCTGGACAGAGATCTGCAAGGCGTACGGGATCAATTGCGAGGTGCTCAAGGTCGAGTGGGGCACGGCAGTCAGGCCCGCAGACATCGAGGCAAAATTAAAGGCAGGTAAGGGCAAGATCAAGGCAGTGTTTACTACGCTGTGCGAGACTTCCACCGGCGCAGCCACGGACATCAAGGCCATCGGCGAGGCGGTCGCCAGGACCGAGGCTATCCTGGTCGTGGATGCCGTCAGCGGCCTGGGCGCCATCGATCTGAAGACCGATGCCTGGAACTGCGACGTGGTGGTTTCAGGGTCGCAGAAAGGCCTGATGCTTCCTCCGGGGCTGGGTTTTGTCTCGGTGAGCGCAAAGGCCTGGAAGACGGCAGAGAACGCGAAATGCCCGAAGTATTATTTTGACCTGGCGGCGGCAAAAAAGGCGTATGCCAAGACCGACACGCCCTGGACCCCGGCTATCGGTTTGGTCATCGCCCTCAATGAAGCGATAAAGATGATTCGCGCAGAAGGCCTGGAGAATATCTTTGCCTGGCATCACAAGATGGCAGAGGCTGTCCGTACTGCGGTCAAGGCCCTGGGTTTGGAGCTCTTCGCCCCCGACGCCTATTCAGACGTG
>JAQTMD010000148.1 GCA_028714595.1 Candidatus Omnitrophota bacterium | reverse complement strand
CTGAGAACCGTCCCCAAAATAGATCAAAAGGGGCGACCAAGGAACTGGTTTATCAGCCGATCTACCAGCCCACAAGCCAACCACTTGTCCTTAGCGCCCCTTTTTATTTTTTGTTTTGCTCCTTGACAAGCAGGGTTTCGGATGCTATATTATTTAAAATATGACGGACCTTTAAGCAGGCCCGGCGAGGCCCGCAAGGTGGTAAAATGAAGCAGGCGAGCGATAAAATCCAGACCCAACCATAACCGTGGTTGGGTCTTTTTATTTTGCCGGCTGGGTACAGCGTTGGCAAAATGACTCCGAAGCGCCGAAGGCGCTGAGGAGTAAAGACGACTGTGCAAAGGAAGCCGATGAAAGAAAAAGCCAAAGTCCTGGACCAGGAAACCATGAACCGGAGCCTCGTGCGCATCGCGCATGAGATCGTGGAGAAGAACCGGGGCGTCGGCGACGTCTGCCTGGTCGGCATCCGCACGCGCGGCGTGCACCTGGCAAAGCGGCTCGCCGGCTTCATCAGGGGCATTGAAAACAGAGAGATACCCGTCGGTATCCTTGATATCACCCTGTACCGCGATGACCTGACCCTGGTCGCGTCCCAGCCGGTGCTGCACAAGACCGAGATCGATTTCGACTTGAGCGACAAGAATATAATCCTGGTGGATGATGTGTTATATTCCGGCAGGACCATCAGGGCGGCCATGGACGCCCTGATCGACCTGGGGAGGCCCAAGTCCATCCAGCTTGCGGTCCTGATCGACAGGGGTCACCGCGAGCTTCCCATCCGGCCGGATTATGTGGGCAAGAACATCCCCACGGCAAAGAACGAGACCGTGGAAGTGCGCCTGAGCGAGACCGACGCACAAGACGAAGTAGTGATCGTGGAGAAAGATGGCTGACGTTGCCTGGAACAAGAAGGACCTGCTGGGCCTGGAGTATCTGACCAAAGAAGAAATTGAGCTGATTCTGACCACCGCAGAGTCGTTTAAGGAAGTCACCACCCGCGAGATCAAGAAAGTCCCCGCCCTTCGAGGTAAGACCGTCGTCAATCTTTTCTACGAGCCATCCACCCGTACCCGCGTTTCCTTTGAACTGGCAGCCAAGCGTTTGTCCGCAGACGTCATCAATATCGCCAGCGAGACTTCAAGCGTGAAAAAAGGCGAGACGCTCATAGACACCGGCAGGAACATCGAGGCGCTCAAGGCGGATATCATCGTGGTGCGCCATAATTTCTCCGGCGCGCCCATGATGCTGGCCAAGCATGTGGGCATCAGCGTGGTCAATGCCGGCGACGGCTGGCACGAGCATCCCACCCAGGCGCTCCTGGACATGTTCACCTTAAAAGAAAAACTGGGAAGGCTTGAAGGCGTTACCGTGAGCATTGTCGGGGATATCGCTCATTCGCGCGTCGCCCGCTCCAATATCTGGGGATTGACCAAATTAGGCGCCCGGGTGACCGTGTGCGCCCCGAAGATGCTCATTCCGCCCGGGATCGAGCAGATGGGCGCAGCAGTGACCAGCGATATAGACGAGGCCCTGAAAGGGGCGGATGCGGTCAATGTCCTGCGCATGCAGTTCGAGCGAGACGAGGGCAGCGCCTTCCCGCAGCAGCTGGATTATTTCAAGAAATTCGGCATCACCGAGGAACGGTTAGCCAAGGCCAAGAAAGATCTTATTGTCATGCACCCCGGCCCCATCAACCGCGGCATAGAGATTTCCAGCGAAGTCGCGGACTGCCCGCAGTCGGTGATCCTGGAGCAGGTCACCAACGGCATCGCAGTCAGGATGGCAGTGCTCTTTTTAGTGTCGCAGGCCAGAGAAGGCAAGCATGAAACTGTTGATTAAAAACGCGCATGTCATAGACCCGGCGAACAACATCGCCGACTTTCGCGATATCCTGGTTGAGAATTCCCGCATAAGCCGGGTGGCAAAAAGCATCTCCAACGGCGCGGACAAAGTGATCGATGCTACCGGAAAAATCGTGATCCCGGCGCTGGTGGATATGCACGTGCATTTGCGCGAACCGGGCCGCGAGGACAAAGAAACAATCGCCAGCGGCACCAGGGCAGCGCTTAAGGGCGGCATCGGTACGGTACTGGCAATGCCTAATACAGTGCCGGCCATAGATTCCGTGGAGAACGTAAGGCTCCTCAAGTCTATCATCAAGGAGACCGCAGAGACGCATGTTGCCATTGCCGCGGCCATTACCGTGGGGCGGCTGGGCAAAGAGCTGACTGCGATCCCGCAGTTCAGGAAAGAAGGAGTGGTCGCGATCACCGATGACGGCTCGTCCGTGGAGTCGGCAGAACTCTTGTATAAAGCAATGCGCAAGGCGCGCGAGTCGAGGCTCCTGGTCATTTGTCACTGCGAAGACAAGGCGCTGGCTGCCGGCGGCGTGATGAATCTGGGACCTGAGTCGACGCGCCTGGGATTGCGGGGTATCTCCGGCGAATCCGAATACAAAAGGGTACAGAGAGACGTGGACCTCGCCGCAAAAGCAAAATGCCCGGTGCATGTTGCGCACGTCAGCTGCGCAGAGTCGGTGGAGATCATTGCCAAGGCCAAGAAAAAAGGCGTCAAGGTCACCTGCGAGACCGCGCCGCATTACTTTGTCCTCACCGACGAGGCGCTGGGAGAATACGATACGAGCAAAAAGATGAACCCGCCGCTGCGCGGTCGTAAAGACGTAGAGGCGATCAAGGACGGCCTGGCACGGGGCACAATCGACGCCATTGCCTCTGACCACGCCCCGCATACCATCAGCGAAAAGGACATCGAATTTGACCGCGCAGAATTCGGCGTGATCGGCCTTGAAACCGAGCTTGCCGTCAGTATAACAATGCTGGTACACGGCGGTGTCTTGGACTGGACGGGGTTGGTGCAAAAACTTGCGGTCAACCCGGCAAAGATCCTGGGCCTTGACCGCGGGACGTTATCCGCCGGAAAAGAAGCGGATCTGGTGATCATCGATCCCAACAAAGAATGGGTGGTGCGCACAGAAGACCTTGTGTCCAAGTCGAAAAATTCCGCTTTTCTCAATGCAGCGCTGAAGGGTTCGGTTGACTATACCGTTTTCGGCGGGAAAGTAGTCTATAAGGCGAACGATAAGTGAAATTGCTGCTTACCAGAGAACTGGGAAGGCTGGCTCGGTGGCTCAGGATCATGGGTTTTGACTCCGAATATACGCGCCAGAACAACAATGCCTCGGTCCTGATGCAGGCGCTTCGCGAAGACAGGACGATCCTCACGCGCAACCACCACCTGCCGGCATCGCGGGGCATCAAGATCCTGGTGCTTGAGCAGGAGACCATCAAGGAGCAGCTCGGCGAGACCTTGCGGCTCCTGCGGATCGACCCCGGCCAGGAGAGGATGTTTACCCGCTGCACCATCTGCAATAAGGAATTAACGGCAGTGGCTAAAGAAAGCGTCAAAGATAAAGTGCCCGAATACGTCTTCTCGACCCAGGAGGATTTTTACTCCTGCGGAACGTGCGGCCGCATCTACTGGCACGGAACGCACTGGGGCAATGTCAGACAGCTGTTGGACTCGATAAAGGAATAATGGAATTCATCGCCGATTTTCACATCCACTCAAAATACTCCCGCGCGACCAGCCGCGACATGGACACCAAGCATATCGCGGAGTGGGCAAAGATAAAAGGCATCACCCTGATGGGCACCGGGGACTTCACCCACCATCTCTGGCTGGAGGAGCTCAAGCACAGCCTCGAGGATCTGGGCAACGGACTGTTCAAGCACAAGGACGTGCATTTTATCCTCTCGTCGGAGATATCAAGCATCTATTCGAAAAACGGGCGCGGGTACCGCATCCACAACATGGTCCTGGCCCCGTCGTTTGCGACCGTGGATAAGATCAACGAGGTCCTTTCGCGCTACGGGAACCTCGCCTCGGACGGCAGGCCGATCCTGGGCAT
>JAQTMD010000147.1 GCA_028714595.1 Candidatus Omnitrophota bacterium | reverse complement strand
GGTCGCCGTCGCCCCAGCCGCGCCGATAAGCGAAATAGAGAGCGGCGGCGATCTCGATGTCATCGGAGGCGGCGTTGTAACCGTTGGCGTCAGCTCCAGTCAGTTGTTCATAACGGATGATGCCGCCCGGGCCATCCTGCCCGCCGTTCAAGGTCGGAACGTATCTCCAGGCGAAAAGATGGTCGTGGAGCGCCGAAGGGAGAGACGATGGTTCTCCAGACCGGGTTTCGTACCATTCGACCACGGGCTGATTTTCGACCTGGCGGAGGCCGTAAGTCCAGGTCTGGATATTGATCCTCTGCATATTGCTTTGGGCCCAGTTCCAAACCCGGGAGAATATTTCCTGGTCTTCCGCGGTCCCCATCAGGGTGGCGCGCAGCAAAGTGTAGGCGACAGTTTCGGAGTAGGTGACTTGTTCGGAGGTGTTGTGATCGCTGTCGAGGTCATGTCGGTCGGGCTCAGCCAGCGGGCGCCCGTCATCGGCGATCATTTCCGCCCGGTAGTGGGCCCAGGCCTGCTGCAGGACCGAGTTAGTATCGCTATTGCCTAATGCTGGAATTGTTCCGCCCATATATTATCCCTTCTCTATACATATATCGTCAGTTTTTGGGAATAATTTCACCCAAAATTAGGGCTGGGATAGGGAGGAATAAACGCGGATCTGGTCGACATTCGCCTGCTGTTCGTAATTGAGTTCCAGGTACTGGAAGCCTTCGACGACCGCGTTCCAGAGGTCGAATCCCGGATCGTCAAGCGGGAAACCGTTGACGTAGCCGAGCGAATCGACCAGGTCGGAGCGATTGATGGCCGCCCAGGGGAGTTCCCGTCGTAAAGCGCTCTTGGCCTCATCCAGGCTCTGGGAATTCTCAAGGCAGGCGATCATCGTGTGGATCACAGCGTCGGCGCCGATATCCATGAAGCCGTCCTCGTCGGTAGAAGCTTCCAGGGCCAGGATGTCCCTGGCGTTGGCGATGACCGCGTCGTAGTTGCCGCGGATCAGGGAAGTGAACATCAAGCCTCTGGAAGCGGAGGCCGCCAGGTAATTGAGGTCTTTGACGTTGGCGTCCTTCCACCACAGTTCGAGGCGGGACTCGCCGGCTTCTGCCAGGGCCCAGCTTCTGACATTCCCAAAGAGGCCATCGGCCTCGTCGTAATTCCCCTGTTTGACGTAGACCATGGCCAATTCCAGATTAGCGCGGTTAGTGAAACCGGGGACGGAATATTCGTGGACCTGCTGGGCCAGGCGAACGTTCTCGTCGCCCAGCTCATGCAGAATACCCTGGTAGATTTCGACCGCCCGCGCGTAATTGCCGGCAACATAATGGGCGTTGGCGACGGCCAGCCGGACGTCAAAGTAGTTGCGCACGTACTGTCCGCTCTCGTGGAACTGGAAGCCCTCATCCGGCCCGGCGCTTCCCGCCGTGCGCAGCGCCTCGTCAAGATAAAAGTTGCGGTTTTCAGCGTCAAGTCCCGAGAGTTCGATATAAAGCTGGGCGATCCTGATCCGGCCGTTGCTGAAATCGCGCTGGTGCCAGGTGTAGGACAGGATAGTTTGGATCTCTCTCTCGATCTCTGCTTTTCTCTCGAACTGCCGGTCGGTTAGTTTTTTTGCCGCGTCCGCGGACATCGGCGGCGCCTCATGCGCGTGCTGGTTGTGCCTCAGGTTATTCATGGAATTCATGACGCCGAGGGCGCCGAGCATCGTGCCGTAAAATAAAGTATATCGTAAGATCTTTTTGATCGTCATTTTATTTTCCTCATTTGTATAATGTTTTGCTGCTCTTATGTTCTGCAGCGATTTTTCCGCGCTGTGGCAGCGGCACGCCCAGCTGTTCCAGCATCTGCTCGGAGAGCAGGACAAAATTCATGACCTTGTAATCCGCTTCTTCGGCGATGATCTGCCGCCAGGCTTGGGCCGCCTGCTGGCGGTTACCCTGACGAAAAGCCTGATAGGCTTCAAAGAACCGGTTGCCGGTCTCGTCGGAAGCGGCGTTGATCCTTCTGACCGCTTCTTCGCGGCGCGCTTTGAAAGCGTCCGCCTCCGGGCCTTTGCCTTCGGGATTGCCGACTTCACATTGCCTCATGTATCTCAGCCCCAGGCCGTTGATGACAGCGGCATAAGTGGCCCAGACCTCATTGAACGCGTAGTCTAAAGTAAAAGCGTGCGACGGGTCTCCCATAGCGATCGCGCCCGGCAGGGTCATGGCCAGGCCGAACAGGACGCTGGTGCCCTGCAGGGCGATCAGGTGCTGGAGGAAATTCTTGTTCTCTTCCGGCACATTGGCGGACCGGCTCAAGGCGGTGATCACGAACTGCCCGTACTGCCAGCCTTTCCGGAAGAGCTCCAGGATGCCGCGGTGGGACTGGAAGAAGAACGCCTGGTTCATCGCCGGGCCCCTGACAAATGACCACCAGTAGGCGCTGGCGTCGGTAAATTCCTTGTTCCGGCCGAGCTTGTCGCGCATGTTGGCGTACATGACGAGGCCGGTCAAGAAATCAAATGACCAGGAGAACAGGAAGTAGGGGTCGACGATATACGGCTTGACCCGCCCGTTGCTGAGCAGGAAGACGATCGGCGAGCCCTGCCGCGCCAGTTCGGCTTTTGGCCATTCGTACCAGAGCCGGAAGGCGAGGTGCTCGAATTTCTGTTTCCAGGAGCCGGCGATCCGTTTGCCGCCACCCCGTTTGGCCAATTCCCTCATCTCGTACGGCTGCAGCGCGTCTTCACCGAGAGCCAGGGCGGTATTGTAGCGCTGGGCGTCCTGAGTATTTAGCTGGCCATAGGTGTTCGGCTGGGCTTCGAAGGCAGTGACCTTAAGCTGGTATTTCAGGTAGTAACCCAGGGCCAGCGCCAGGGAGAGAACGCCCTGTTCATCTTCGGAGACTCCGGAGAGCCACCCTTTTTCGCGGCAGTAGAGGACAAGCTTGGCGAAATGCGGCTTGTGGATCATCCGTTCAAAGCCGCCGGAGCGGTCAAGCGCCGCCGCGAAAGCGATCATCCCGCCTTTGGGGATGCCCATCAGGATCTCAGCCAGCTCAAAGAGATGCCGGTGCTGGCCGAGGAACTGGGTGCCGTTCTCGATCGGCTTGCCGCAGTATTTGTCATTATCATCAAAATCCCAGGTTTTACCGGTCTGCAGGCCGCCGCTCCTCGGTTCGCGGTCCGGCGGGAAAGCCTCGGAGAAGACCTCACCGGTAATGGCATAGAAGTACTCGTCGCGGAACTGCGCCTGCTCCGACGCCGGATAGGTCTCTTCCTTGAAGAAGGTGCCGTGCTGGCGCTGGCCGTGGACGACGCTGTGATATTCGCCGTCGATAACTTCCGGTTGTCTTGTGTGGAAGATATCGATCCCGATCCGGTCGACCGTTGCCAGGTCGACCTCTTGGCTGGCTAAGGTATCGCGGATCTGCTGATCAACCTCGACTGAAACAGCCACGGTCGGTTTGGCTTCAATTTTAATATGGCCGTTGTCTTCCCTGGTCGTTTCCACAGTATTGGCAAAGAATGTATCCTGGTCTTTGTCATAGGTGATGGCGTAGGTGCGGGGCGGCAAGTCTTTGGAGAGCGGCAGGTTAAAATAACGGGTCTCATTGCCGATCTTGACCCCGGCCGTTGCCCGGTTGGGGAGCTCTTTGTAATCGATCGGTTTTGACAGCGAGAGCGGGACCCATTTTTCCCGGCCGGTGGCAGTGAGCCTGATCTTCGCGGCTGACGTCGGGTTGGCGAGGAGCATTTTGGCCGGTCTGGCCTGGTCGATCTGCTCAAAGACCTCTGCGTTACCGCGGTTCTGGCTGACGGCGATCTTTTCCACTCTGGTCAAGACCAATTTGATCTGGCCGTCGATCTTGACGAGGCGCGGCCGGTATTCTTCGGTACCGGCGTAATTGTTATCGCTCCGCTGGTAGAAGGAATCGAGCGAATGCATATGGTTCCAGCGG
>JAQTMD010000146.1 GCA_028714595.1 Candidatus Omnitrophota bacterium | reverse complement strand
GGTCACCAAAGAAGTCGATGCGGTGAGCGCTGCCGATATCCGGGAAGCGGCCGCGCTTATCTTTAAGGACGATTCGCTCCACCTTGCGCTCATCGGGCCCCAGAAGGAACGGGAAGAGGCCATCCGTGACGCGCTCCATATAAGATGACGGCCATGAATTCCGCACCCGCCCTCGTTGTCCTGGCAGTGATACTCCTGGCGCTCATGTTCTGTTCTTTTTTCTTCTCCATGTCGGAGACGGCGCTGATAGCTTTAAGCAAGATCAAGCTGCGCAACATGCTTGCCAAAGGGTACAAACGAGCCGCACACGTGCAGCGGCTCGTGGCAAAGATGGACAAGTTCATCGCCGCGATCCTGCTCGGCAATAATTTCGTCAATATCGCCATCTCCGGGATCCTGACCATCGTCTTTGTACACTGGCTGGGAGAGAGGCTGGGCCTGGTCGTGGGCGCGCTCTTTACCACGTTCGTGGTGGTGGTCTTTTGCGAAGTCACTCCGAAGATCCTGGCTACCAAGAATCCCGAACGGGCGTCGTTGTTCATGGCGCCCATCATGGAAGGGGTGATCAGGCTGTTCGGGCCGCTGGTCGGCCTGTTCACCAGGATGACCAACGGCATCCTGCGGCTGTTCAAGATCGATACGCACCGCCGCTCGCCGGTGATCACCGAAGAGGAGCTGCGCCTTCTAATCGAGGTGGGCAAGGAAGAGGGCGTTCTGACCGAGGAAGAGCGCAAGATGATGCACCGGATCTTCGAGTTCGGGGACATCAAGGTGCAGGACGTCATGATCCCCAGGGACAAGATCGTCTCGGTCGATATCAAGTCCACGCCCGAACAGGTGCTGGATACCTTTGCCGAAGAAGGCCATGCCCGGCTGCCGGTGTACACCGGCGCCAGAGACAATATCACCGGTATCATCTATGCCCGGGACCTGCTCTACATTTTGCGCGACCGGGGGCTGTTCGTGCTCTCGGACCTGCTGCAGCGGCCGTATTTTATCTCTCCGAAGATGTCGGTGAACGAGCTGCTGCGCAAGTTCCAGGCCGAGAAGCTCCAGATCGCGGTGGTCGTCGATGACAAGCAGCGCGCCGTGGGCGTGGTGACGCTGCAAGACCTGGTGGAAGAGATCGTAGGGGAGATCGGAGAGAACCGCGGGGTCAATGGCCGCAAATAATCATTGACCAAACGCTTGACTGATATATAATAACTTTTTAGCACCAAGCCCGTGTAAGCGGCCCGACTAAAAAAGGAACACAACAGGAACGCCCCACACCGGGTGTGGGGTTACAGAACAAGGAGGAGCATCATGGCGGAAAAGGGATATTGCGTAAAGTGCAAAGGCATGAAAGAGATGAAGGACGAAAAGCAGGTCACGATGAAGAACGGCCGTGCGGCAGTGAAGGGGAAATGCCCGTCCTGCGGCACCGGGATGTATAAGATCCTGGGCAACAAGAAAAAGTAAGCCGTCTTTTTTTAAGGAACGCGCCAACTTCAGTAACACGAGGTACCCTACCATAGACGCAAAGAGCTTAGCCGTCCGGATCGCTGCCGTCGCAGCCGAGAAAAAGGGCGAGAAGATCATCGTCCTTGACATGCGCCCGGTCGCCGGGTTCTGCGATTACTTTGTGATTGCCAGCGCCAACTCGCTCCGGCAGACGAACGCCATATCCGAGGCCATACAAGACGACCTCGCACGCCAACGACATAAACCTCTCTCAGAGGTAAGCCCGCACGACGAATCCGGCTGGGTGGTCCTTGATTATTCATCCGTGGTCGTGCATATCTTCTCCAAACCGATGAGAGAGTTTTATTCTCTGGAGCACCTCTGGTCGGATGCCAAGCGCGTGCGCCTCTCGAAAAAGGCACTTGTCCCGACCTCTCCGTAGTCCGTACGTCCCGGGCAGCTACTCTTTCGATCAAAACCATGGAAGACCTTCGACAACCGCTCCAACGCGCCATCTGGCAGGCCCTGACCGATGCAAGGCTCGATTCCTATTGCTCATTGCAGGATATCGAGCTCGAATTCGCGCCTGCGCCGGGTTTCGGCGATATTTCCAATAACATCTGCTTGCGGCTGGCTAAGAAGGCGCGCAAGGCGCCGCCGGCGATTGCAACAGAGGTCTGCGAAAAGCTCAGCCGGAACCTGAAGGGTTCTCGGGCTGAAGATTGTATCAAAGAAGTCAAGGCCGAGGGCGCAGGGTTCATCAATTTTTACCTGACGGATTCTTACTTACGGTCAGTGCTCGCGGACCTCCTGGTCAGAAAAGAGGATTTCGGCCGCTCTGATACGGGCAAGGGCGAGAAGGTGATGATAGAGTTTGTCAGCGCCAATCCCACGGGGCCCCTTTCGGTGGCCCATGCCCGCCAGGCAGCGGTCGGCGACGCCCTCGCCAATATCCTGTCATTCCTGGGCTGTGTTGTCAGCAAAGAATACTACCTCAACGACGAAGGCAACCAGATCAACATCCTGGGTAATTCCGTCAAGCTGCGCCTGGCAGAGGCAAACGGCGAGACCGTGGAGTTCCCGGAAAATCATTACCAGGGCGACTATATCGCGGATATGGCGCGCCGGATCAAGGAAAAGAAGATCAAGGTCGAGGATTTTTCCGACTATGCCGCCAATGCCATCCTTGATGTCATCAAACAGGAACTTGCGGATTTCCGGGTGAGCTTTGACTGCTGGTACAGCCAGAAAGGCCTGCGCACCAGCGGTAAGATCCAGCAGGCATTCGAACAGCTCAAGGCCAAAGGCCTGCTCTACGAACAGGAAGGCGCGACGTGGTTCAAGTCAACGCAGTTCGCAGACGACAAGGACCGCGTGGTCATAAAGAGCGACGGAACGTATACCTACCTTGCGCCGGATATTGCTTACCACGAAGACAAGTATCGCCGGGGATTTACCATGCTGGTCAATCTCTGGGGGCCTGACCACCACGGATACATCAGCCGGCTCAAGGCCTCGGTGGCAGCCATGGGCCGTGACCCGGAGTCGCTGTCCATCGTGATCGTGCAGCTTGCCACCATCTTCCGGGACGGCAAGGCCATCGAGATGTCCACGCGTAAAGGGCAATACATCACCCTGCGGGAAGTGCTCGACGAAGTCGGCGTGGATGCCTCGCGTTTCTTTTTCCTGATGCGGCGCACCGCAAGCCACCTGAATTTCGACCTTGAGACTGCCAAGAAACAGACGCCGGAGAACCCCGTGTACTACGTGCAGTACGCCCATGCCAGGATATCGAGCATCCTGCGCCAGGCCCAACTGCGACAAAATTTCCCGGCGAAAGACCTGGAGGCTTTGAAGGAGCCCGAAGAGCTTGCCCTGATCAAGAAATTATGGCAGTTTTCCTATGTCCTGCAGGTCTGCCGCACAAACCTCGACCCCTACATGCTGACCGTCTACCTCCAGGAGCTCGCCACGGTCTTCCACCGTTTCTACGACCGGCACCGCGTGCTCGGGACTGACGAAGCGCTATCGCAGGCGCGCCTGGCCCTTGCCCTGGGGACGAAGACCGTGCTTGCCACGGGATTAAAGCTCATCGGTGTGTCAGCGCCGGAGAAGATGTAAAATACCACAACCCCGGGGGTTGAACCCCCGGGGTTGTGGTTTCGGTTACTTATGCATGCCAATACCATCCTGTCCATAGCCCCTCCGCAGCCCGAACTTCGCAAGAAAATCTCCGAAGAGCTCGGTATATCCGACCTCATCGCGCAGCTCTTGCTCAACCGCGGCATTGACACTGCCGAAGAGGCAGAGCGGTTCCTGAACCCCGACGCCAGCCACCTGCTGGAGCCGTTCCAGTTCTCCGAGATGAAGCTTGCCGTCAATTATATCCTCAAAGCCATCAAACACCGGCAGAAGATCATGGTGGCAGGCGACTATGACGTGGACGGCGTCACTGCCCTTGCAGTGTTGAAGCATACCCTCGGCAACCTAGGCGCGGACGTCATCCA
>JAQTMD010000145.1 GCA_028714595.1 Candidatus Omnitrophota bacterium | reverse complement strand
GACAGTTCCGCTCAAAGTCATCATGTCGCCGCTCGCGTACTGGGCCTTGTCGGTCTGTACGCTTACAGCGGTGTTGCAGGTGTCGACGTGGAAGTTGACCGTGGCGCTTGCCTGGTCGCAGCCGGTTGCGCACGCTGTCGCGCCTGACGGCTGGTCGATGCCGCACGAGACGTCCATTGAATATACGCCGGCCTGCGTGAAGTTGCCGCTGGCAATAGCCACGACTCCCTGGTAGTCGTTGTTGGGAAGCGTGTCGAAGTCGCGGGTGCCGATGAAAGTGCGGGCAAGTCCCGGGCCTGAAAGGTAGATGCTGCAGGAGACCGGCGGGTCGTTCTGGCAGAAATTGCTTGTGATTGACGTCGGGTTGCCGTAGTAGTCCACGTCATTTACTTGGCTTATCTGGTAGGTCTGCTCGCCGTAGGAACCGACCGCTGACGAAAGGGTGCAGTAAGCCGATGTCTGGTGACAGGAAACGCAGGTGGGACCGGAGTCATATGGGTTCATATAACTCAAGCCAAAATTGCTGCACTTGTTTTTCATAAGTTGGCCGCAGGTGGCGTCAATCGAGTAGTATGCCTTGCACGGCCAGCCACAGACGTATTCGTCATCCGAGCACTGGTATCCTCCCAGGGGCTGGGTCGGGTATGAAGGCGAATAATAGGTGCCGCTTTCATAAGTGCAGTAGTTCACGTATTGGTCGCAGTAGTAGCTGTCGCCGAAAGTCTGCTTGCAGTAGGTGGTGCCGCCGGTGCCGGAGCAATAGTATGAGTTGCCGTTGTTGTAATAGCCGCCGTCATAGTAGCCGGAGGGGTAGATGTAGACCCCGCCGTGGTAGTAATAATCGTGGTAGTGGTCCCTGCACTGGTGATTATCGCAGATTTCATTCCACGAGCAGCCGTCGTTGTGGCCGTAGCGGCCGTCGTAGCCGTCATCATAACAATACCCGGGCTTGAGCCTGCACCCGCCGTTGTGCCTCTCCTCATACCATTGGCAGCCCTCGCCGTTGTTTAGGCAGACGTTGGTTTCGGCGTCGCAGAACTGGCCTGACGGGCAGGACGGGTTGTTGTACTGGCATCCGCGGCAAGCTGCCGTGTCGCCTGAGTTGAAGAATAGGTCGGTCACGGTGTTGGTCTGGGATGTGTAGGTGACGAGGTTGTCCTTCCTCACCCTCAAAGTGAAATACGCGGTCGCGTTGCCCCCGACGAGGCTGAGGTCGTCAACCTTGTTTATAGAAAGCTTCTGCATGCAGAAGCAGTCCTGGTTTTCGGGAACGGAAACGGTTTCCGTACGGTTGTAGCCGGTGCATACGAGAGTGTTCGGGCAGTTCGTGCCCGTCGGAAGGTAATAGGTGCAGGTCTGGCCGACTGAGTCGCACGCCTGGCCCGGTGCGCAGAGCGGATAGCCGGCTGCGGTGCCGGAACTGAGAAGCAGGAATGCGCCTGCCATCAAGAGAAGTCCCACTATGGGAAGAAGCGCGCGTTTGTACTTTCCAGACCAAGCCATATTGCCCAAGTCACCCGATTGACACGATTATCAGAAATGCCGAAATTTGGCCAAAAATGCCTCTAAAAGTAAGTTACTACTGTGCAGTAACTAATATTTAAAGGCCACTTATTGTGAATTTTTTTGCAGCCGCACAGTAGATAATAAGGGATATTCGGCCAAAGGAAAAGGTGGCCCCCAAAAAAAACTAGCGGTAGTTGTGCTTCTTTGGCACGTAGAAAGCGTCGCCCTTGGTCGGGTCGGGAAGGACAATCTTCGTGTTTATGGCCTTCTTGAGGACTTCCTCAAAGAGGTTGAAGTTGTCAACAACGAGTATGACGTGCTTGCGGTTGGTCCCCTTGCACTTGCGAAGGACGTCCAACGCCAGTTGGCGGCGCTTGGTCGGCTTTGCCAGTATCAGGTCGAGCTCCTCCTTCTTCTTTATCTTTGAGTGGACCTCGCGGAGGATGCAGCGCAGCTGCTTCTCGGCCGCTGCCAGCTCCTCTGACGGAAAGCTGGTCTCCCTGCTTCGCAGGACCCTTTTTTCGCGCAGAACGAAGGCGAGATACATCTCCATGTGCTCTGGAGACATGTTCTTAGTATTAGACATATCTAATGGTATGCATCCCGAACAATATATGCCTTACCAAAGAGTAGTTACAAATGGGGCCGGGACAAAAAGAGGCATTGTGGGGGCAAAAGGCAGTGCCCAGCCCCTAGGACTGTTAACTCGATATTAACATTTATATACTTGGGCCTTCCTAAAACATAAGCCGTTAAAACGGTATTAACAGCGAGTGATGGAAGATGATTTTGATAGCGCGGGAGCCGAAGCCCAGGACAGTCAGGGTGGAGCACCGCGCAATACTTCGCCAGCAGGACACGCCAGGGCAGGAGCCTCAAAGGTCGGGACAACAGCTGGCGCCGCGAATTGACAATCCCCAGCAGCAGGTCCTCAATGAGTTCGAGGAACTGTGCAATCTCTTCGGCGCGGTCTCCCAGCGCGACACGGGCAGGACTGTTGTCCGGGTCTTCCGCGTGGTCGTCCAGAACGCCGACCCGCAGAAAGGAATCGGCTCAAGCGAGCTTGCCGACATTGAAAGTCTTAACAGGCTCACCGCGCTGCACCACCTGAACCGGCTTGCCGAGATGGGGATGCTTGAGAAGCGCGGGCCGAGGTACTTCCCGCGCGACTTCGACGTGATATTCGACGAGCTTGAGAAGCAGGCGATAGAGAACATCAAGAGGGCGCGGATAATTGCAAGGCAGCTTGAAAGGCAGGATTGATTTTTTAGGAGTGGTTTTTTGTGGATGAAAAACTCGACGATGCATCAGAGGACGAGCAGGACGAACTCCTTGGGGAGAGGGAAGATTCCAAGGTCCAGGAAAGCCCGGTCTCCTGTCCCAAAGGATGCGTAGGGGTCGAGGATTACAAGCGCCTGGCTGCCGACTTCGAGAACTACCGAAGGCACGTCGAGAACATATCCAAGGACTCGAGGGCGGCGGGAAAGGCCGCGGTTATTGCGGACCTTTTGCCCATACTTGACGACTTCGACTCGGCAATCAAGCATTACGAGGCCAATGAGGAGGTCAAGTCGGGGCTGCTCGGACTTCAAAAGAGGTTTTTCGACGCGCTCAAGTCGCAGGGGCTTGAGGAAATCGACGGATGCGAGGGCGAAAGGTTCGACCCCGGAATCCACGAGGCAGTAAGGACGGACGAAAATGTCGAGGAGGGCCTGGTCTGCAAGCAGCTGAGGAAGGGATATTCTTTCGACGGCATCGTGCTTCGCCACCCGATGGTGGTCGTTGGAAGCGCAAAGGCAAAGGAAGGAAAGAAAGAAGACAACAAAGAGGCCGCAAAAGACGGCGGGAACAAAAAATAAAAAAACAGGGAAGGAAAAAAGTAAAAAAGAATATAGAAAATGAAAAAAAAGAATCGAAATCGTTGAGAAAAAAAATGGAAAATCGCCGAGGGCAACAAAAGTTACGCTTCAGAAAAAAATACGCTTAAGATTTTAGGGTGAGGAAAATGGGTAAGATAATCGGAATCGATTTGGGAACAAGCAATTCAGCGGCTGCAGTGATGCAGGGCAACAGGCCGGTAATCGTGCCGAGCGCGGAAGGCTCGACAGTGGCAGGAAAGACCGTGCCATCTGTTGTGGCATTCACCAAGGACGGGCAGGTCCTGGTTGGCGAACCTGCGCGAAGGCAGGCTGCTACCAATCCGGACGGCACAATCACAGCTGCAAAGCGCAAGATGGGCACCGGACAGAAATACACGGTCAACGGAAAGGACTACACTCCGCAGGAAATCTCCGCTTTCATCCTCCAAAAAATCAAGAAGGACGCCGAGGCGTTCCTTGGCGAGCCGGTCTCGCAGGCGGTAATCACCGTCCCGGCGTACTTCAATGACAACCAGAGGCAGGCGACCAAGGATGCCGGGCGCATCGCAGGGCTTGAGGTCATGCGGCTTG
>JAQTMD010000144.1 GCA_028714595.1 Candidatus Omnitrophota bacterium | reverse complement strand
CTGCGGATACTCAACGACGTTTTTCCGCAGAAGAACATCCGGGGTTTTTTCCTCTATTTCGACAGACCGGGAGTCAGCGAGATCCATGTCTAACATAATCGGGTTCGGGTTTCAGGAGAAGTTCATCGAGCGCATGGCCGGGCTGGTGGCAGCCGAGTTCCTCGACCGCGGGTATTCCCCCCGGCGCCTTGCGTTCGTTTTCGGCGGCAGGCGTCCTGCGCTGTTCATGAAACACCACCTTGCCCGGATCATCGGTAAGGGGTTCGTTTCCCCCGTATTTTTTTCCATGGACGAATTCATCGACCGTATCGTGGCCGGGCCGGGACAGCCGGCTGCGCTTGTCTCCGAGCTGGATGCCTGCTGGACCATCTATAAGCTGGCGCGTGCCCGGGCACCCAGGATACTCCAGGGCCGGTCTACCTTTGCCGGTTTTCTGCCCTGGGCGCACGAGATACTTTCGTTTATCGAGCAGCTTGACCTTGAAGCCATCGAAGATACGCGGCTGCGCACGGTCGAGCGGACGGCGGCGATCGGATACGACGTGCCGGAGAGCATCAACCTCCTGCTCGGCCAGTGCTCGGTCCTGCGCACCGGCTTCCACGAACAACTCCGCAGGAGGCGGTTGTGGTCCCGGGGTACAAAATATCTCGATGCCGCACGACTGATCGGGGAAACAGAACTCAACGAATTCGACGTGATCTTTTTCTGCAATGTCTTTTACCTGCATGCGACGGAAAAAACCGTCATTGAGACGCTCTATCGCCGGCACAATGCGTGGCTTGCCGTGCAGGGAGACCCGGCCGAGTTCTCCGTGCTGAAAGACCTTGCGGACTCTCTCGGTGTTACCATCAACGCCTTGCCTGAAACGAGCCATGAACCTTCGATCGAATGTCTCCGCTGCTTCGACACCCATTCTCAGGTCGGCGCCGTCCGCACCATTTTAGAGGACATCCCCCGGCACGATGAAACGGTCATCGTCGTCCCTCAGCCGGAAAAAATCATACCCCTGCTCTCGGAGATCGCATCGCTGGTGCATGATTGCAATGTCTCCCTGGGCTACCCCGCAGACCGCAGCTCCCTGTTCTGGCTCCTGACTGCGATGGTAAAGGCCCAGGAGACGCGAAAAGAGGACGACTACTATACGCCGGATTACCTCGCAGTCATGACGCACCCGTTTGTAAAGAATTTGTCCCTGCCCGGGCAGCCCGATGTCACCAGGGTCCTTGTCCATTCGATCGAGGAAATGCTCATCGGCCTTGCGCCTTCCGGCGTCGCCGGAAGCCGGTTTGTCAGCCTTGAAAGCATAGCGGCGCTTGACGCGCTCTACACGAAAGCGCGCAGGACGCTTGAGTCCCTTGCGGTCAAAGTATCAAAGGCGCTCTTAAACGATACGGTACGCACCATCCACGACCAGTTTTTCGGCCAATGGAAGGGAGTGCGCAGTTTCCGGCAGGCAGCTGCGTGTCTGCGTCAGTGGTGCGGGTTTCTCGGCGATCACAGCAGTATCGGGCGGTATCCGCTGAACCTGAAGATCTGCGAGGCCGTCATCGAACTGGCCGGCGAGCTCGAGAGTTCGGCATGCGCCGAGGAGCAATTCGACCAGCATGACCTCTTTGCCATCATCCTTGCGATGCTTGCCGGGCGCCGGATATCCTTTACCGGCTCGCCCATCAATGGCCTGCAGGTCCTGGGGCTGTTCGAGACCAGGGCGCTCAACTTCAACAATGTGATCGTGATGGATGCCCAGGAATCCGTCCTGCCCCGGGTGAACATCTATGAGCCCCTGATCCCGCGCGAAGTCATGCTCTCGCTGGGGTTAAACCGCCTTGAAAAAGAAGAGGAGATACAGCGCTACCATTTTTTCAGGCTCGCCGGCCATGCCGAACGGCTGTTTGTGCTCTACGAAGAGGGCAAAGACAAGGAGAAATCGCGGTTCGTCGAGGAGATCCTCTGGAGCCGGCAGAAACAACGCGCTGCGCTCGATGTCGTGCGCATGCGCAGGCCCAGATTCAGCGTGGACATCATGCCTAAAAAAGACCGCATGCCAAAGACTGCCGCCATAGTCTCGTATCTGAAGGCATTCGAGTATTCCCCGACGAGCATCACCACATACCTGAATTGCCCGCTCTGTTTTTACTTCCGGTATGTCCTTCGGCTTAAGGAAAAAGAGGAGTTTTCCGAGCAGCCTCAGGCTAAGGCTGTCGGGACATTCCTGCATTCGCTCCTTGAGGAGGCCTTTCGGCCGTTTACGGGTAAAAAACCTCCTCGTTTCGACAAAAAGTTTACGGCCGGGTTCTTTGACCTGTTCGAAGAAAAGTTCAAGACCGGTTTCGAGCAAACCATGAGATCGGATGCGTTTCTGCTGAAAGAGGTGATGCGGTACCGATTGCAGCAGTTCCTTTCGTTTGAGTCGACCCGGCAGGTGAAATCAATCCATGCGGTGGAACGCAGGTTTGAGGCGACAGTCCCCATGCAGGGGATCGGCGTCAGGTTTGTCCTGCGCGTGGACAGGATCGACACGCTGCCGGACTCATCAATGCTTTTCATCGATTACAAAACCTCCGACACCCGCGAGCGGCCGAAAGACATCGCGAAGATCGAGGCCGCGGGTACCGACCGGCTGGCGCTCAAACGGGCTCTTGTCTCGTTCCAGCTGCCGCTGTACCTGTGCCTCCTGCGCAGCCATTTTCCGGGTCGACCGGTAAATGCCGCCCTGTACAATCTGCGCCGGCCGCAGCTCGACTTTCTTATAAAGCCGCTCACTGCGCAATCAATCGAAAGGGCCGAGTCAATCTTTCGCGTTGCACTCTCAGCGGTACTGCAAGAGATCATAGACCCGGAGATATGCTTTGAGGCGGATGAAGAACAGAAATACGGCTGTCAAAACTGCTCTTTTTTCTCTTTGTGCCGGTGACCAAAAATGCTCTTTAAGTTGCTTTTTTTCAACAGGTTGAATACAAAGGACAACCATACCGGGTTGGGAAAAAATTTCATAGCGACTGATTTCTGTAACTATCACATAATAAAGAGGTTAAAATATTTACTGCCGCGCCGTATTTGGTATGATTAATGCTGATGTAAAGGTGGGTCAAACTGTCGTCAGGGGATACGTCTACATGAGGAGCGCCGTATGATCAGAAGCTACCAGGGTCCTGAACGCAGAACAAATAAACGAGTCCGGATGAACTGTACGGTCATCTACCGGATCAATCAACCTCCCGACGCGCGCTTTTCGCTTGAAGGGAAAGACATGTATGCCCAGATGGTGGATATCAGCCAGAACGGCATGGCAATGGTCACCGACCTCGATATCCCCACCTCGACGGTCGTCTCCATACGTTTCACGCTTTTGAAAGTCAACGAAGAACTGGTGAAGTTCTCCGGGCCGATGGAGATCACCGGGGAAGTGCGGTCAAACGTATCAGTCGAGCAAAAACAGCACCGCTTGGGAATCTATTTCAAGAAGATGCGTAAGGTCCCTGTATATTAAGGGCCTCGCTGTTGGGCCATTCGGGGGAATGGGGAGAGAGGTCCGGTAGAGGTCGCAAGGAGCATATGAAATACCGGACAAAATTCAAGATCGTTCTGGCAGTCCTTATTGCGTTTCTGGGAGGGATGTCGGTGAACACGATGGTCGCCAAAAAAGAAAGACCCGGGGAGCCGCTTGATAACGGTGCCTATGAGGCTGATTTTTCCCGTGCGTGCCGCAGCTTAAGCGCCAACACCATGGCTGTCTCCGATCTTGCGAACGAGGTGTGCGGTTCATGGATCAAATCCATTACCCTCGGTTACAACTCGACCGACCAGATCGAAAAAGTGTTTTTTGCCCTGGAAAAAACAGGGACCAAACCGCAGGTTGCCAAGGCGCACGAAGACCTTGAGCATCTCGTCGCAAAACTCAAGGATTATCCTTTCAAATACCGCGAGGCATACCGTGTCCTTGAGCAGACCTATACTTTGTACTGCCAGCTCTACA
>JAQTMD010000143.1 GCA_028714595.1 Candidatus Omnitrophota bacterium | reverse complement strand
CCCGCGCCCTGTCATGCCTTGCCCAACGATGTTGCAGATCTGCAACTTTCCGCAACTGTCATTGAGTCATACGACGACAACATCACCTTTGCCCAGTCCAATGCCAAAAGCGATTCCCTCACTTCAGTGATCGTAGCCCTCGAGGCGATACGCGAGGAAAAGCTGAAGAAAATCTCCCTCGGCGCTTCCATCGCCCACAACTTTTATCAGACGTACTCTGATTTTGACAATACCGCGGTCACCCTCACCGGTTCCCTGCAGCAGGAGTTCGACAAGTACAGCCGCATCTCGCTGCGCGATGCTTTTCGCCATGCCGATGAGCCTGCCAGCTTCGAAGACGAATTCGGCCGCACTGCCGGCCGCTACAGCTATTACCGCAACAACCTCGACCTTGAATACACCCACGACTTCACCAGGCAATTCACCATGATAGCCCGCGCGTCCAACGAGGTCTACGACGTCAACCGCAACGACTTGAGCGACTCCTACCTCTACCGGCTCGGCCTCGAAGGCGATTACGCCCTGAGCTCCCAGGCTATCGTGTACGGCCTCTATGACGTTTACCGCCGGGAATTCGACCCCGGCCAGGAGGCATTGTTCAACCTGCTTGCCGCAGGCAGCCGATACTACTTCACCAGCCAGCTTTCCTGCGACGCGCGCGCCGGCGTTAATTTCATCAACTCCTACGACGAGAAAGACTATACCAAACCGTCGCTCTTTGTCTCCATCACCGACGAGTTCGACGCCGCAAGCCGCGCAACGCTTTCAGTGGTCAGGGAGTACTCGGCAAACCGCGACACCCAGGACCTCTTTGACTACTGGCAGGCAAACGCCTCATTCACCAGGCAGGCCTTTGAGCGCCTGCGCGCAAGCCTGAACGCCTTTTACGGCAAAGGCACCTATGACGCCTATGATATCGAGGACACGCTGCAGGGGGCAGGCGCGTCATTCGAGTACGACCTCCTGCATAACGCGCGCCTGGTCCTGCGCTACACCTATTCCCGGACAGAATCGAACGTCACAAGCCGCGAATACAAACGGAACTTTTACTCCGGCGGCATAAGCATAAGGTTCTAACCATGATCAAAGAACGCGTCCAACTATTCCGCAAGCTCATGATATTCGGGGACCTCTGCATCGTGGCAGCAGCGTTCTTCCTCGGGTATATCCTGCGCGACCGGGTGGTGGACGTATACCCGCTCAAGGATTACCTCGGCCTTTTGCCGGCGGTCATGACGATCTGGGGCGTCCTGCTGTACAGCTTCGGCATTTACGATTCCTTCCGCACCAAGACCAGCTCCGAGTTCATCGTCCTGATCCTGCGCATCGCCTTTATCGGCTTTATCGTGCTGGGCGGCGTCCTGTACATCCTGAAGGTCCCGCACATCAGCAGGAATTATTTGAGTTTTGTCTTTGTCTATTGCGCCGGTCTCCTGATCATCGAGAAAATAGCCCTGATGAATGTCTTCCGCTTCTTCCGGCGGAAAGGCCTGAACTACCGGGTGCTGATGATCGTGGGCACCGGCAAGCGCGCGGAGGGCTTCGTCTCCATGATCAAAGAGCACAAGGAATGGGGACTGCGCATCCACGGCCTCATCGACGAGGACCCGGCGCGCAAGGGCCAGTACGTGGCCGGCTCCAGAGTCATCGGCTCGTTTGACGACTTCGAGCACATCATCCACAACAACGTCATCGACCAGGTCGTCTTTATCGTGCCGCGCTCCTGGTTCGCGAAGATCGAGCCCCTGGTCAGCCTCGCTGAGGTCGAGGGCATAAAGATCAGCATCGCCATAGACTTCTTCAACTTCAAGATCTCGCGGGCAAAGCAGTCCGATCTGTACGGCTTCCCGCTGATAACCTTCGATTCTGCGCCGGACAAATTGTGGCACCTGTTGGCAAAGCGACTGATGGACGTCGTGCTCTCCGGCATAAGCCTCGTGGTGCTGGCTCCGGTATTCCTCGTCATCGCGGTGATCATCAAGGCCACCTCCGACGGCCCGGTGTTCTTCAGCCAGAAGCGGGTGAGCCTGAACAACCGCATCTTTACCATGTACAAGTTCCGCACCATGGTCAAGGACGCGGAAGAACAGCTGGGAGCTTTGCTGCTCCATAACCAGATGAAGGGCCCGGCATTCAAGATGACAAACGACCCGCGCCTCACGCCGATCGGAAAATTCCTGCGCAAGCACAGCCTGGACGAGCTGCCGCAGCTCTGGAACGTCTTTAAGGGGAACATGAGCCTGGTGGGGCCGCGGCCGCCGCTTCCGTCGGAAGTCAAGGATTACCTGCCCTGGCAGCGCAGGAAGCTTTCCATGCGGCCGGGCATGACCTGCATCTGGCAGACCTCGGGCCGCAGCTCGGTCAATAACGTGGACGAATGGATGAAGATGGACCTGGAATACATAGACAACTGGTCGCTGCCGCTGGATCTTAAATTACTGTTGAAAACCGTGCCGGCAGTCGTCTTCGGTACCGGCGCCCATTAAGCTGACAACCCCGGGGGTTCAACCCCCGGGGTTGCAGGTAAAGTTAAGACTACCTACCAACAAGGAGGAATTATGAAAAAGCTGTTATTGACCTTCGCATTCCTGTTCGCGCTCGCCTGCACGGCCTGCGCCGCGGACAAGCCTGCCGCGGAACCGGCTGCCGTTGCCGCGTACACCGTGGGCATCGACGACGTCCTGGACATCAGTATCCTGCAGCCGGAGAAACTCTCGGTTACGGTAACGGTCTCACCCGACGGCGCGATAAATTTCCCCTACATCGGCACGGTCAAGGCGAACGGGCTGACGCTCATCGTCCTGCAAGAGGAGATCCAGAAACGCCTCTCCGACGGCTACATGAAATACCCCGTGGTCTCCGTCTTTTTACGCGAGAACCGCTCCAAGAAGTTCTTTGTCTACGGCGAGGTGGTGCGCCCGGGCACGTATCTCCTGGAAGAGAACACCACGGTGATCAAGGCCATCTCAGTGGCCGGCGGCTTCACCAAGTTCGGCTCGTCGGCCCGCGTGAAGGTGCTGCGGCCCAGGACCGGCGACACCGGCTACGAGGCCATCAAGGTCAACATAGGCGCTGCCATGGACGGCAATCCCAAACATGACGTTGTTTTGCACTCCGGAGACATCGTGGTCGTCTCCGAAGGCGTCTTTTAACTTTAACCCCGGGGGTTGAACCCCGGGGGTTGTGAAAAAAGAGGAGGTTTCAATGGAACAAGCGACAACCCTGCGCGATTTCCTGAAAGTGCTCTTCCGCCAAAAGGCGGTGGTGCTGACCAGCTTCATCACCGTGGCGGTGACCGTGGCCGTCGGCCTGAAATTCCAGACGCCGGTGTTCGAAGGAACGGTGAAGATGATGGTCTCCGCCGAGAAACAGGTGGAATCACCGTATTACCAGCCCATGCTGGGCACCCGCAACATGGAAGTCGCGCTCGCCCAGAGCGAGATCGTCACCTCCAACCCGGTCATCGAGCGCGCGGTGCGCGCCGTCGGCCTGTTCGAGCGGCCTCTTGATTACGAGAAGAACTTTGCCTCGCGGCTCAAACGGCCGTTCATCATCTGGGGCGCCCAAACCTGGGAAAAGAAACTCGCCCAGGCGCCCGAGGAGCAGCGAAAGGGGCTGAAATTCCGCATCGTGGTGGAAGACCTCAAGCGCCACGTCAAGGTCGAGCCTGTCCGCGACACCAATCTCTTTACCATCACGGTGCGCGATTACAGCCAGGTCGGCTCAGCCATCCTTGCCAACGTGGTCAGCCGCTCGTACATCATTTTCGACTTGCAGCAGCAGCTCGCCGAGACCCAGCTTAAGTACGGTGAAAAGCACCCTTCATCCATCCAGCTGCAGGACAGTATCGACGCCATGATAAAGAACCTCAACGGCCAGCCGCTTCCCGACGTGGAAGCCATCGGCCCGGCGTCAGTGAAAATCGTGGAGCAGGCCTCGCTGCCGCTGCAGCCCGCAGGCATTCCCAAGGTGCTCACCTTTATCCTGGGCATTTTCATGG
>JAQTMD010000142.1 GCA_028714595.1 Candidatus Omnitrophota bacterium | reverse complement strand
GATCAGCCGCACGTCGATCTCGTGGGGCATCCCGCTGCCATGGGACGAGCGCCACGTCGCGTACGTGTGGTTCGACGCGCTCATCAACTACTGCACCGCAGTCGGGTACCCCGACGACCGCGAGCGGTTCGACCGGTACTGGCCCGCGGACTACCACCTGATCGCGAAGGACATCCTGCGCCAGCACGCGGTGTACTGGCCGATCATGCTGCATGCTTTAGGCATTGAGCCGCCGAAGACCGTGTTCGCCCACGGCTGGTGGTTGAGCGGCGAGACCAAGATGTCGAAATCGCGCGGTAACGTGGTTGCGCCCCAGGAGGTGGCTGCTCGGTACGGCGTAGACGCCTACCGCTACTTCCTCCTGCGCGACGTTCCCTTCGGCCTGGACGGGAACTTTTCCGAAGAATCGATCGTCAAGCGTTACAACAGCGACCTTGCCAACGACCTGGGCAACCTCGTGTACCGGACGCTCACCATGACGGAGAAGTACTTCGGCGGCATTGTGCCCGCGGTCGACATCTCCGGCGCCGCCTTCGACGAATCAGGGGAGCGGATCAAGGGTGCGGTCAAGCTGCTGCATGACGGGCTCGCCTCGGTCATGGCCGCAGACAACGACTATAATTTCGGCGCAGCGCTCGAAAAGATCTGGGAGCTCGTTGCCCGTGCGAACAAATATGTGGAAGTCACCAAACCCTGGAACCTGGAGAAAGAGAAGCGCACGGAGGACCTCAAGCGTTTTATCCGCCTTATGGCCGAGGTAATCCGGGCCGTCTCGCGGGAAGCCTCGCCGTTTATCCCGGGGACGTGCGCCGCTATCGACGAGCAGGCGGGGACCGATACGATAAGAAAAGGAAAACCCCTCTTCCCCCGCATAGAGACCAAGAAGTAAACCTCTCGGACTATGAGCAACGCGCTGCCGGCTGCATTGATCGATACCCACTGCCACCTTGATTTTCCCGAATTCGACGCCGACCGCGCCGCGGTCCTTGCGCGCGCCGGGGAAAAGGGCGTCGGCTACGTGATCAATATCGGCTCAAGCCTGGCGGGTTCGCGCAATTCCGTCCGGCTTGCCGAAGAATACGACAATGTGTTCGCGACCGTCGGCTGCCATCCGCATGACGCCAAGGATTGTTCCGATGCGGACACCGCCGAGCTGCGGGTCCTGGCGCAGGCCGGAAAAGTCGTGGCGATCGGCGAGATCGGGCTCGATTATTACCGCAACCTTTCGCCGCACGATTCCCAGCGCACGCTGTTTGCATCGCTTTTGGCCCTGGCCGGGGAACTGGGGCTGCCGGCGGTGATCCACTCCCGCGACGCGCACGAGGAGACGCTCGGGATTTTGAAAGAGCAAAAGATTGAACGCGCCATCGTGCATTGTTTCGGTTCCGACGAAAAGTTCCTGCGCGAGTGCCTGGACAGGGGTTACTACGTCTCGTTTACCTGCAATATCACCTATAAGAAGGCGGACCAGCTGCGCCAGGTCGTGAGAAACGTTCCGCTTGAGCGCATGTGCCTGGAGACCGACGCGCCGTATCTTTCGCCCGAGGGATTCCGCGGCAAGCGCAACGAGCCGTCGTTCGTACGCCTCCTGGCAGAGGAGGTCGCGCGCATCAGGGGGACAAGCGTCGAAGAGATCGCGCGCGCGACCACGGAAAACGCAAAAACCTTTTTTAACCTCCGGGGCATTTCCGTATGAGCGCGCACGGAAAGTTCGGGGGACTGCGCCATGAGCTTGACCAGGCCATCACCTACGGGACCAGAAAAGACGCGCTGGTGCTGGCGCGCCGCGGCCTGCGCCAGGCCGAGCAGGAGGACATCCGCTCCGAGGCGGAATATTTCAAGGGCCAGATCGACCTGCTCAAGGACAACCTCGTGTCGGCCATCGAACATTTTGATGCGACGATACGGCTTGATCCCGCCGACGGCGCAGCATATAATGACCGTGCCTTATGCATGGTCGATCTGGGGATCATCGACGACGCGCTTGTCTATTTCGATAAAGGCATCAAGGCCGAGCCCGACTACGCCACGATCTACCACAATAAGGGGTGGCTGCTCAACAATATCGGCAGGCATACCGAAGCCGTCGCCTGCTTCAGAAAAGCGCTGGAGCTTGAGCCGGGACGCGCGGTCACCTATGACAACCTTGCCGACGCATTGGCAAATCTGGGCGACTGCCGCGGTGCCCTGGATGCCTACCGCAGGGTGCTTGAGTTCCTGAAGCCCGGCCAGTGCCCCTCGATCCGAAAGGCGATAACACGGCAGATCAGGGACCTGGAGCAGAAAATGAAAAGACAATAGCCATGGATTACCGGACCGTAGACTGGAAGGACAACGCCGTCAAGATCATCGACCAGACTGCGCTTCCCCGGGAATTGCGCTACCTGTATTGCCGGGATCTTAAAACGCTCGTGTCTGCGATCAGGGAATTGAAGGTGCGCGGCGCGCCGGCCCTGGGAGCGTGCGCAGCCCTGGGAGTCTATCTGGGAATGAAGGGTTCAAAGGCAAAGGATCCGCGCGCGTTCGCCCGGGAGATGGACGCGGTCATCCGCTATCTGGGATCGTCGCGGCCCACCGCCCGGAACCTGTTCTGGGGCCTGGAACGCATGGCCTCGGTTGTCGTCCGCCGGCAGCATAAGCCTGTGGCCCTGCTTAAAAGATTGCTGTTCCGGGAAGCGTGCAAGGTCATTGCAGAGGACCGTACGGCCTGCCGCGCGATCGCGCGCCACGGGGCAGGACTCGTCAGGAACTGTGATACGATCCTGACCATCTGCAATACCGGCAGCCTTGCCGCGATCGATTTTGGCACGGCATTGGGCGTGCTGTACAGGGCGAAGCAACAGGGAAAGAGATTCAAGGTCTTTGCCTGCGAGACCAGGCCCCTGCTGCAGGGAGCGCGGCTGACCACGTGGGAACTTACCAGGCGAGGCATCGACGTGACGCTTATCTGCGACAGCATGGCGGCAACGCTCATGCAGCGCGGCTCGATAGGCAAAGTCTTTACCGGCGCAGACAGGATCGCGGCAAACGGCGATACTGCCAACAAGGTCGGTACCTACAGCCTTGCAGTGCTTTCCCGTTATCACCGCATCCCGTTCTATGTAGCAGCGCCCGTGACGACATTCGACGGGAAGATATCGACAGGGAACGATATCCCCATCGAGGAGCGGCCCCCGGAGGAAGTGACCACGCTGTTTTTCAAAAGACCCATGGCGGCGAAAGGGGTCAGGGTCTTCAACCCCGCGTTTGACGTGACGCCGTCATCGTTAATCACGGCGATCATCACCGATCACGGCATGATCCGGCCGCCGTACGCCGGGAGTATCAAAGAATTATTGAGACGGGGAGGGCTGCACAGCAGCGTATGAATATAAGCAGGTTGGGTGAATTCGGGCTGATCCAGCGCATCAGGAGACAGATAAAGACCGGTCCATCGGTGGTACAGGGTATCGGCGACGACTGCGCCGTTATCAGGTACAGCCGGGACGAGTACCTGCTCTATACCTGCGACATGATAGTCGAGGGAATCGATTTTACCCGGGGCACCGACCCTGTCCTGGTCGGCAGGAAGGCAATCGCCGTCTCCATCAGCGACATCGCCGCATGCGGCGGCATTCCGTCGCATTGCCTTGTCTCGCTGGGTCTGCCCAAACAGACGCCGGTGGGAGTCGTGGATCGTTTGTACAAGGGTATAACCGGCATTGCCCGCGAGTTTAACGTCGATGTCGTCGGGGGCGATATCAGTAAAGCGGACCGCCTTGTGCTGGATGTGAGTATGGCAGGTTTGGTAAAACACCGCCACCTTGCCCTGCGGAGCGCTGCCCGGCCCGGCGACATACTGTTCGCCACCGGGTCGTTCGGCGGTTCCATCCGCGGGAAACACCTGACATTTGTACCGCGGCTCGCCGAATCGCAGTACCTGGTCCGGAATTTCGGCGTGCATGCGATGATCGATGTCTCGGACGGGCTCCTGCAGGACTTAAGCCATATCCTCGCCGAGAGCCGCGTCGGCGTGATC
>JAQTMD010000141.1 GCA_028714595.1 Candidatus Omnitrophota bacterium | reverse complement strand
GGCATCGACGTCCCCAATGCGTCGCTCATGGTCATCGAGCAGGCCGAGCGTTTTGGCCTGTCACAGCTGCACCAGCTGCGCGGAAGGGTGGGGCGGGGAGCGCATGCATCGGCCTGCGTCCTGGTCTCGGATGCCGACGGTCCTGATGCCAAGGCACGGCTGGCTGCCATGGTCAGGTACGCAGACGGCTTCACCATATCCGAAGAGGATCTGAAGATACGCGGCCCGGGCGAATACTTCGGCAGCCGGCAGCACGGCTTAAGCGGCCTGCGTATCGGCAATCCCCTGACGCAGATGCAGCTTTTGAAGAACGCGCGCGAGGAAGCGATCAACCTGGTCAAGGCAGATCCCGCGCTTTCGCAGCGCCAGAACGCCTTGCTCAAGGAAAAACTGCTGCAGAGGTTCCCTGAATACGAAAAACTGATGATCGTGGGGTAAAATGAGGATAATTTCAGGAAAGTACAAAGGGCGCATCCTTAAGGCGCCGAAGGGCATCCGGCCCACCGAAGACCGGGTGCGTAAGGCTTTGTTCGACATCCTGGGCGATGTCTCGGACCTGGCGTTTTTAGAGCTTTTTGCCGGTTCAGGCGCAGTCGGCCTTGAGGCATTGTCCGCGGGTGCCGCCCAGGCAGTGTTTTGCGAGAAAGACAGGCAGGCGATCAAGGCTATCCAGGAGAACCTAAAAGCCCTGAAAGCGCAGGAAGAAGCGGAAATCCTGCCCGGCGACGTCATTGATGCCATCGAACATATGGCGCGAAGCAGCCGAAAATTCGATATTGTCTTTCTTGATCCTCCGTATTACGGCCAATCTGCAGAAAAAACCTTGCAAACCCTGGGAGATTATGATATACTCCAAACTTCAGGTTACATAATCGTACAGCATTTTAAGAAGGATTCCCTGCCCGCAAAGCAGGGAAATTTGGCGTTAGTAAGGCAGGAGAAGTACGGAGACAGCCTGCTTTCTTTCTACCGACACCATGAACTCTAAAGCGATCTATCCAGGCACGTTTGACCCGGTCACTTTCGGCCACATCGACCTCATAAAGCGGGCGCACGCGATTTTTCCGCAACTGATTGTCGCCGTTGCCCATAATCCCCAGAAAAAACCGCTCTTCAGCGTCCAGGAGCGCTTGGCCATGATCAAGCAGGTGACCAAAGGCATGAGCGGGGTCCGGGTTGTTGATTTCAAGGGTTTAATGGTTCATTTTGCGCGCACACAGAAGATCCACGTGATTGTACGGGGACTTCGCATGATCTCTGATTTCGAATACGAGTTCCAGATGGCCTTGACCAACCGGAAACTCGCGCAGGACGTAGAGACCATCTTTCTCATGCCGCATGAGTCCTACAGCTATGTCTCCTCGAAGCTGCTCAAAGAAGCCGCTTTTTTAGGTGCAGATTTATCCAAGTTCCTGCCGAAATTCGTCGAACAAACGCTTAAAAAGAGAATAGGCAGGATCGTTTCCCGATGAAAATAGTCATCGCGCAGGTCCCTCCCGAAGGGATGAGCTTGATCGAGGACATCCCGGCGGAGACATTGGATTTGGCTACCGAGATCGTGAAGTTTCGCGGGCCGGTACGGGTGAAGGCCGCGATTTCCAGAATTACCAATGCCCTGACCGTTGACCTGGATATCGCAGCTGAGCTCTACTGCACATGCTCCCGCTGCGTGGACGGGTTCGAGATAAGCCTCAACAAACACGTGCAGTTGAACTATCCTCTGGACAAGACGTTCCAGACCCTGGACCTTGACCCGGATATCCGGCAGGAGATAATCCTCGAATATCCTCATAATCCCTTGTGTACCGACGATTGCAAGGGGCTGTGCGCCACCTGCGGCAAGAACCTCAACGACGGCCCCTGTGCCTGCCGCACGGATTAAGAGCACTGTCTTTAGAAAGGAGAAGCATTCATGGCATTACCAAAGAAGCGACATTCGACAACACGAGGTAGAAAGCGGCGCACGCACTGGAAGATTGCTGCGGTAGGCCTGGTCGCCTGTCCGCAGTGTAAGACTCCCAAACATCCGCATCGCGTCTGCCCGGTGTGCGGCACGTATGCCGGACGGCAGGCAGTCGAGATAAAGGCCAAGCCGGAAAAGAAGAAGGAAAGTTAAAATATATGAAGATCGTCGTTGATGCCATGGGCGGCGATTTTGCGCCGCGGGTCGTGGTCGAAGGGGTGGTTCAGGCTGTTTCGGAGTTCGGCGTGGACGTTATTTTAGTCGGCGACGAGCCGCAGATCGCGACGTTCCTGAAGAAACAGAAGTACGACCCTGCGCGCATCACCGTCCGCCATGCCTCGGAAAAGATCGAGATGGACGATTCTCCCGCGACCAGCGTACGCCGGAAAAAAGATTCTTCCATGACCGTGGGAGTCAGGCTCGTCAAAGAGGGCGCCGGCGACGCGTTCTTCAGCGCCGGAAACACGGGTGCAGAAGTCTGCGCTGCGACGCTGATGCTGGGCCTCCTGCCGGGCGTGGAGCGTCCGGGGATCGCCACGGTCATGCCGAGCCTTAAAGGCACCTTCCTGATGATCGATGTCGGGGCGAATATCGACCCCAAGCCCATACACCTTTTGCAGTATGCGGTCATGGCAAGCGTTTATTCGTCGCTGATCCTGGGCAAGGCCAATCCTACCGTCGGCCTGTTGAACGTCGGCGAAGAAGAGAGCAAGGGTACTGATTTTATCAAGGAAACGCACGACATGCTTTCAAGGAGCCACCTGAATTTCATCGGCAACGTCGAAGGCAAGCATCTTTACAGCGGCGAATGCGACGTGATCGTCTGCGACGGCTATGTCGGCAACGTTGCGTTGAAAGTCTCGGAGTCGCTGGCAGAGGCCATGCAGAAGTTCCTCAAACGCGAATTCATGTCCAATCCTTTCAGCGCCTTCGTGGCATCGCTCTTGAAGCCGAGCTTCCGGCGTTTCAAGAAAGAGATCGATTACTCCGAATACGGCGGAGCGCCGCTCTTAGGGGTCAACGGCGTCGCCATCATCGGCCACGGACGCTCCAACGCCAACGCCATCAAAAACGCGATCAGGGTGGCCAAGGAAGAGGTGGACCGCCAGTTCAACGAAAAGATCCTCGAGGCCATCAACCTGGAAAGTATACGCTCGGAAGCCGCGCACAATAGTTCTCCTGCCACATAAACCCAAGGATCTCACCCATGAAGAAAGTCGGTATTCTCGGATTAGGAAAAAATCTGCCGGATAAGATCCTCACGAACAGAGACCTCGAGAAGATGGTCGACACCTCCGACGAATGGATCACGACAAGGACCGGTATCAAGGAGCGGCGTATCGTCGAAAAGGGCCAGGCTGCCAGCGACCTGGCCACCAAAGCCGCACGCGAGGCCATGAAGGAAGCGGGGCTGAAGGCCTCTGAACTGGACATGATCATCGTGGCCACGATCACCCCGGATATGCAGTTGCCGGCCACCGCCTGTTTTGTCCAGGCAAACCTCGGCGCCAAAAACGCGTTCTGTTTTGACATCTCGGCTGCCTGCGCCGGGTTCCTCTACGGCATTGTCACCGCTCAGCAGTACATTGCCCGCGGCACCTGTAATTATGCCCTGGTCATCGGGTCGGAAATAATGTCGAGCATTACCGACTGGCAGGATCGCTCCACGTGCGTCCTGTTCGGTGACGGCGCAGGGGCAGCGGTGCTGGGAGAGGTAAAATCCGGCGGTATACTTTCCTCATACCTGGGTTCGGACGGGACCAAGATCGGATTGCTTAACCTCCCCGGCGGCGGCTCGAAGAACCCCGCATCTCACGAGACCATCGACGAGCGCCTGCATTACGTAAAGATGCAGGGCAACGAGCTTTTCAAGGTCGCGGTAACGAGCATGGCCGAGGCAGCGCAGAGCGCCCTGAAGCGCGCGGGCTTGAAGTGCGCCGACGTGAACTGGATCATCCCGCATCAGGCAAATTTACGCATCATCAACGCAGTAGCCAAACGGCTGGGATTCGTCAATGCCCAGGTATACCTTACTATAGAGCGCTACGGCAATATGTCCAGCGCGTGCACGGTCAT
>JAQTMD010000140.1 GCA_028714595.1 Candidatus Omnitrophota bacterium | reverse complement strand
ATCTTCATGGCGATCAAAGGCATCAATTCTCTGAAAAAGAAATAAGGCGGGAAAACGGGAAAATGAAATCCGGGGATGTCCCCTCAAGGGACATCCTTTTTTTGTCAGGGCAGTTTGCTGCGAACAAAGATGATGGCCAGCTTTACGTTCTCGGTCCTGTCTTTGAGCGGCAGGACGGTAACGGTGACTTCGCGCGTCTTGTCGCGGATGGGCAATTGCAGGGTGACGTCCTTTTCCTTGGGCACGCGTTCGCGCTTGGCCGCGTCCCAGAAGACCTCGAAGAACGCGGCGTTTTCAGGCCGTTTGTCGACGGCGTCGAAATCCAGTCGTTCCAGTTTCATGTCGAACATCTCCTGGACTACGGGATTCAGTTGGAAGCTGCGCGCCTCGATATCGGCGATCATGATGCCTTCCTCGGTCATCCTGCCGATCATTTCCAGCGCCCGGCCCTGGAAATCGACTTTCTCGCAGCGCAGCCGGTCATACTCTTTGAGGCGGCCGATTGTTTTGTTGATGAGTTCGCACAGCGATGCAAGTTCATCGGTCAACAAACAATGATTCTGTACCCCCGCGGCATAGTTGCCTTCATAAACGAGGTTGAGCAGTTTGACGAGGCGCGTCTTGAACAGGACGACCCTCAACGTGATATAGACCCATCCGGCCAGCGCCAGGCCCGACAGGATGATGAGGGGGATAAACGTCGACCGCGGAAGGCCGGGATCCCAAGAGAGCAGCCAGAAATCCAGGATAAGGTACGCCAGCAGGAACGCCCAGAGCAGTTTGAGCAGGTGGTTAAACAGCTTTGCACGCATGTAAGAACCTCTCGATATCTTCGTCTTTGCCTACGATCAGGAAAGCATCTTCGGCCCCCAGCGGCAGGTCGGGGGAGGGGCAGCTTTCCGTCACCTCCAGGAACACCCGTTCTCCCTGTTTGTTGATTTCCGGTTTTCTCTTTTTCACTGCCACCACGTTGACCGAGAACTTTTTGCGCGGGTCGATTTCACGGATGGTCTTGCCGATGAAACACTCCGGGATATTGATTTCGGCGATGCTGTGCCCCGGAGAAAGCGGTATATGCTTGGTCACCGCCGATGAGATGAGGCTGCGTGCCACGATCTTGCCCATCTCCTCCTCGAGGCCGATGATCTCGTCGACCTCCATGGTTTTTAATATCTCCCCCTGGATGGGGCTGGTCGCCCTGGCCCAGACCTTGTTGACGCCGATCTTTTTCAAGAGGAGGGTAGTGAGGAGGTTGCCTTCGATGTCCTCGCCGATACAGACCAGCGCCACGTCCACGTCCTGGATGCCCGCGGATTTGAGGGCGCTCTCGTCGACGGAGTTGAGCACCACGGCGTAGGAGACGCTGTCTTTGAGCTCTTCCACGCGGTCCTTGTTCTTGTCCACGGCGATCACATGGGCGCCGCGCTGCGTGAGCTCTTTGGCGACCGTGCTGCCGAAATTCCCCAGTCCGATGACTGCGATAGAGCGCATATCGTGAGGCCTCCTTTACCCGATCATGACGCGTTCTTCGGCGTACTGATATTTGGCCGGCCGGCGGTAACGGATGACCGCGTAGGCGATGGCCAGCGGCCCGAGCCTGCCGATGAACATGAGAAGAGAGACGATCAGTTTTCCTTTTTCGGTCAACTCCGGCGTGATCCCCGTGGAAAGCCCCACGGTGCCGAAGGCGCTGACTGTTTCGAACGCAACAGCCAGGAATTCCTTACGTTCAGTATACACAAGAACCGCAGCAAAGACAAATACAATTCCCGCGGCAAACGCGAACAGCGTGATCGCCTTTTTTATCACCTCGGCCGGCACCGTGCGTTTGTAGATCTCGACTTCATTTTTCTGCCGCAGCGACGCCGTCATCGTGTGCCAGAGGACCGCGAAGGTGGTCACCTTGATGCCGCCGGCAGTGGAGCCGGGAGCTGCGCCGACAAACATCAGGAGAATCATCACCAGCAGCGTGGACGCCGACAGCCGTCCTATGTCTACGGTATTGTACCCTGCAGTGCGCGCAGAGACCGACTGGAACACCGAGGCAAGCACTTTGGTTTTCGTGTCAAAACCGGCAAACGATCCCTTTGTCTCAAGCAGGTAGATAAGACACGCACCGCCGACGACCAAAAGCGCCGTCATGGAAAAGACGATTTTGGTCTGCAGCTTGAAGCGTATGAGTTTATCTTTGCGCAGCACGAACTTATCCCTGAAATTGTCGGTCACGTCCTTGATGACGGTAAACCCGATGCCGCCGCAGACGATCAGAAGGCAGATGACGATGTTGGTGACGGCGTCGGACTGCAGGCCCATGAGGTTATCGGAAAACGGCGAAAACCCGGCATTGCAGAAGGCGGAGACGGAATGGAACAGCGCGTAGTAGGCGGTCTCAAGGGCCGACGGGAATTTCCCCAGCCATGCGGCGCACAAAAGCAAAGCGCCCGCCAGTTCCAGGCCCAGGGTCATTTTCAGGATGAAGAGTATCAGTCGTTTGACGCCGGCGATGGCGTCTTGCTCAAGGACGTCCTGCATGGCGATCTCACTGTGCGCGCTGACCTGTCTTTTTAACAGCAGCGCGATCGAGACCGAGAAGGTCATGATGCCCAGGCCCCCTGTCTGTATCAGGAACAGGATCACCAGTTGCCCGAAGATGCTGAAGTGTTTTCCCGTATCTACCACGGCAAGGCCGGTCACGCAGGTCGCCGAGGTCGCGGTAAAGAGCGCGTCCACAAACGTGGTCCCGGCGCCTGCCTGCGAGGATGCAGGAAGCATCAAAAGCAGGGCGCCGCAGGAAACTGCGGAGGCAAAGGTCGCCACCATCAGCTGCGCCGGCTTCAGGCTCAAAAGCTCGATGATCGAGCCCATGCCGAATCTCTTTTTGAAATAGCCGTATGTATTCGTCTTCATCGTAATGGTCTGCGTTGGCGGTTTTTATTATACCTCGTATCCCCGGAAACTGCAAGCAAGTCCGGCACGTGGGGGACGTTCCCAAAAGGGACACCCTGGTGCGTTCTAACATGCGCTGCCGCAAAAAGTAGCACAGAGGTCTGCAGGATATTTGCTTACCGCTTGCGCGCTGTTTTGCTTTACGGTAGAATATGATTATGAAAGATCGTCACTCGCCGCTTTTCCGCGTCAGGGTATCCGTGCGTTCCAAAGCCCGGGGCAGCGTCGAACTTATCCGCGCAGAGCTTTATAATCTCGGTATTGCCGCGCAGGATCTGGTCGAAGAAATCCGCCAAGGGCATACCAGCTTTTGTTTCTTCCCGGCTTCCGCTTGCCGCGCACGGGAATTCAAGAAGCGGTTCCGGTCAACGAAGCTCAAAGAGGTCTCGCTCTCCGTCAGTTGTCTCAGAGACGCCGACTGGAAGACGCGTTGGAAAAAGTATTTTAAGCCGTTCGATATTACGCCCGAACTGCGCCTGGTGCCCCTGTCTAATAAAGGTAAGGAGGGAGCCTGCGGCAAGCGCAGGATTTATATCGACACCGTCTCTGCCTTTGGTTCCGGCCTGCACGCTACCACCCGGATGATGGCCCGGTTGATCGGCGCGCAGAAAGGGAAATTCCGCAGTTTTCTGGATATCGGCACCGGCTCGGGGATCCTGTCCGTTATCGCTCACTGTTACGGCGCCCGAGAGATATGGGCGCTGGACAGCGACAGAGAGGTGATTCCGACGGCCCGCAATAATTTCCGGCTCAACAATTTTCGTGCGAACTGCCTGAAGGCGATCGATTTCCTTGATTTCCGGCCCGGGCGCAGGTTCGATCTTGTCTGCGCCAACCTTAACACCGAAGACCTTGTCAGGTTTAAGAAGAGACTCATTGCCGCGGTCGCCGACAACGGCTGCCTGGCCGTGTCGGGTATTTCCCGCGAGAACTATCCGTCCTTCCGTGCCCGCTTCAAAGACAAGCGGCTCTCCTGCCGTAGAGTACTCCGTCATAATAACTGGTTTGCCGTGCTTTTCCGCAAGCAATAATAATCTTTTTGCATCGCCCTTCTTACCCGTTCCACCCTACCAGGCCGCGCCACATCGTCACTGTTCACACCGTCGGCTACCGGTTCTTTTCAAAGCCGAAGGCCCGCTGATCTCTAAATTTATCTTTATTTTTGCGTTTTTCGGCCTATAATAGAAAAGCAAATATCGTTTAAGGGGGAGG
>JAQTMD010000139.1 GCA_028714595.1 Candidatus Omnitrophota bacterium | reverse complement strand
AGTAACTCACGTATGAGGGGTTATTGATCTTGTTCATATCGATCGGCGGCAAAGTTATCTTCTTTTTGACCGCGATGATATCGGGCTTGGAGAGCACTGGCTTGAGGATGAGCGGGTCTTTCTTGAGCGCGGGGCCGCTCCTGGTAAGCAGGCCGTCCCTTTTTGAGGAAGGCAGCGGTAACCGTCCTGTTTGCGATCCGGTTGGTTTTGCGGGAAGTTTAGCCGAGGGGGCCTTTTTGATCGCCTCACGTTCTTCCTCGGTCAACTGCGGAGGGTTTTTCAAGTATGCGATCTGTACCATGACCGGCTTCCTGCGCAGCATCGGCAGCGGCAGGTTCGCATAATTGACGATAAGCGTCGCGTGGACGGCCAGGGAACAGGTTAACGCTAGCTGGAATGTTCTATCGGGCAGCATGTAATCGGACCCTTTTAAGATGACTATAGGCCAGCGGGTCTTGTTTGTCAAGAAAAAACGGGATCTGACCCCGTTTTGCTTTCTAAAATTTGATCGTTGCGCCGACGACGTAATTACGCCCGGGCGCGGGGAAGTACCCTTTTTCGTTGTACACGGTGGATATCGCCGCGTACTCGGAATACCGTTCGTCGAAGATGTTGTTGACGCCGACAAACAGCGTGGCGTTCTTGAACGTGTAGGCGAGGTTCGTGTCCACGGTCACATATTCCTTAGCCCGCGTGTAAGCGTGCGCCTGGTCGTTCAGGAAATACTGCCTGCTTGCATAATTCAGGCCGATGTTCCAGTGCAGGCTTTCGACAGGGACAAGGCCGCAGACGACAAAGAGCCTGTGCCGGGGCACTAGGGGTATCTGATTCTTGTCATAAGCGCCGCCGTTGAAGTATGCCTCGGTAAAGGTATAGCCTGCCCGAAGCAGGGCGTCCCTGGCGGGTTTGAACTCCAGCTCGGTTTCAATACCGCGGTGTATCGTCTTCTCGTAGTTCCTGTTGGTGTAGGCGGCAGGGTCGTAGTAGAGCTCGTTCTCAACGCTCATGGTGAAGGCCGAGGCCTTGATGGTCATCCGTTCGTTGAAGACGTGATTGACGCCGACCGTATAGCTGTCCGCAGTCTGCGGTTTAAGGTTGAGGTTCACCGGCGGGCTTGCCCAGAGACTGTAATACTCGTCGGTGGTGGGGAGACGGAAATTCCGCGCATAATCCGCATAGACGTTTGACCGTGCGTTCTTGTCGTAAATGTAACTTACCCCGACCTCGGCCGCCTTCTTCTTTACCACCAGGGAATCGGTGACCACGGTATTGGTCCAGAACATGTCGGCTGTCCAGGGCCCGTCCTGAGGCAGCGACAAAAAGGAATACCGCGCGCGCTCAGAGCGGTAACCGCCGTTTACGATGAGCCGGTCGGTGACTGAGAACTGGTCCTCGGCATACAGCGCCCGGCTGTCCTTGTCGATGTCCGTGGCGCGGGTCTTGGCGCCCGAGTAGTAGGCAAGACCGTAAAAGGAATAACCGTCGTTTATAGAATCGACCCGGTAGAGGTCGTAGCCGCAGATAAGCTTGTTCTCTTTGGAGAAAAGAGGCTTGTACACGGTCACCGAAGGCGTAAACCCGATGGTCTCCATCCGCCTGCCGTCTATGGACTGCTGGGAAAGGAACTGGTTGTCCTGGCGCCTCTGCCGGAACGAAAGGTCGGTATTGAAGACGACATCGTCGACTGCCGTATACGCGGAATCGACCATGAAAAACCAGTCTTGTTCTCCGGCCGTGTCCAGCGGGTACGGCGTCTGTCTCCGTGACATCGTCTGCAGGTGGCTTTCGCGCAGGGCCCCGGCCATGCCGTAGTCGGCGTCGTGGAAACCGCTTGAAAAGCCCAGCGTCAGCACATCGGAAGCGGCGATCTTGAATTTCGCGGCAAGGTCGCGGGAACTCAGGTCGCTGTTGTCGCGGTAGCCGTTGGTGAAAAGGCGCGAAGCGTCGAGAAAGTACGAGACGATCCCTTCCGACCCGCTGACCGAGAGCCGCTGTTTCTCGAAATCGTAGCTGCCGGCTTTGGCCTCGAATTCAAAGGCCGGTTCGCCGTGACCGGTCCTGGTAATGATGTTGATCACGCCGTTTGCGGCATTGTCGCCGTAGAGCACCGAGCCTTTGCCCCTGACGACCTCGATGCGCTCGACCGCGTCAAGCGGTATCTGCGTCCAGTCCACGCCGCTCAGGTCGATGTTGTTGACCCTGCGGCCGTCGATGAGCACCAGGGTGTTGCTTGAGGCGTATTCCCCGAAGCCCCGCATGTCCACGTTGACCTTCAGGCCCGTGCCGTAATAATCCTTGATGTCGATCCCCGCGTGCGCGCGCAGCACTTCCGGGACGGTGCGCGCGTTCGAGGCCTTGATCTGCGACTGGGTGATGACACTGACTGAAGCTGAGGTGCGGTTGACTTCTTCTTCGAATCCGTAGGGGGTGACGAGGATTTTTTCGAGGTCGACCTGTTCCTGGGCAAGACTTGCGGCGGGCGCGATCGCTGAAAAAACACACGCAAGAACAAAAACCGGTACAACTGTTCGTTTCATTTTCTCCTCCCGAGAGAATACTTCCCGGGCCAGGCAATCGACCGGGCTCGCCTCCTGTTTGCACGAGGCTTTACCGTTGCTGGGCAGCGCCTGGGATCACACCAGGACTTCCTTTGCTTGGCCGGTGGTTAATAAGACCCTTGCCGTGCGCGGCAGGGGTTATTTCTGTAAAAGAACTTTAGCCAGTCGGGTATCTCGTACCGCCCTGGCAATGAGCTCGTATGAGCCGAACAGTGCGACCGCGTACAACAGGGTTGCCGCGGTGAAATCCTTGAGGAACGGCACAGCCATGAGGTAACATTCGGCGAGGCCGGCAAATGTCCTCGGATACCAGCCCATCAGCCATACGCCGAAGTTCGAGACGACAAAAAATACCAGCGATGAGACGAGCGAAAGCGAAACGACGCGCAAGCCGGAGATCCGCTTCTGCAGCAGGGATCCGAGCAGGGTAATGATGAGAAAACCTCCCCAGGTGAACGCTACCGTGTTGTGCATGCCTAAGACGAGGTCGCTTGCGACCATAAGCGCTAACGGCACGAGGAGCGCAGTTTTTCTGTCGCTCAGGTAGGCGCCGCCGAACAAGGCGATGGCGGCGACAGGGGTGAAATTAGGCGCGTGCGGCAGAAAACGCAATGCGATCCCGGCGATAACCAGACTGAGTGCGAGCATTATTCCTCCTTAATGACGTGTGCGGATTGTATTATAAGTCCCGGCACGAAGCGCTGTCAAGCGATTTTTCAAAATGTCGGTCTAATATTCGATCCCCCGCCGGGCTTTTACTCCCCGCGTGTAGTAGTGTTTCACCGCTTTGATTTCACTTACCAGGTCTGCACAGGCAACGATCTCTTTCGGCGCATGACGTCCGGTCAGTACGAGTTCCATGTTTTTCGGCGCCATCCGCACCAGTTCCATGACCTGCTCGGTTGATACCAGCCGGTAATGAAGCGCGATATGTATTTCGTCAAGGATGACCACCGGGAATTTTCTGCCGGCAATAATCTCTTTGACCCTGGCAAGCCCGGCCCGGGCGCGCGCGCAGTCCTGCGGTGCGGGTTTATTCCTTATAAAACATGACCGGCCGAATTGCTCGGCCCGGATTTCTTTGAGTCTTTTCAATGACGTCAGTTCCGAGTAGCGCCGGCCTTTGACAAACTGTGCGAAGAATACCTTTTTCCCGGCACCGGCAGAGCGCAAAGCCAGTCCGAGCGCTGCAGTAGTCTTGCCTTTACCGTTTCCCGTATAGACCTGTATCATGCGCTGCGCACCCCGTACCGTCCCACCAGCGGGACAAAAACGCACGGACAGACATCCCGGCTGATGTATGACTTCTCTCTTTTTTCTACCAGCGTAAGCATCTGGGAGAACATCTCGCCCAGCGGCAGCAGGAGTTTCCCGCCCGCTGCCAGCTGATCGAGCAGCGGCTGCGGGACCCGGTTCGAATAAGCAGTAAGCAGGATCCGGTCAAACGGCGCCTCTTCCTTCCATCCGAGCGTTCCGTCTGCGACTTTGTAATGGATGTTCGAATAGCCGAGTTCTCCGAGCAACGTTTGTGCCTTAAGGGAAAGCTCCGGAAAGCGCTCTATGGTGTAAACAGCGCCTGCAAGTTCCGCGAGGATTGAAGTCTGGTAGCCTGACCCGCTCCCGATCTCACG
>JAQTMD010000138.1 GCA_028714595.1 Candidatus Omnitrophota bacterium | reverse complement strand
GCTGCCCTCGGCAACAGCCGGCCAGGTCAACGGTCACCTGTACAAATCCAAGTCTCCGCAAGCAACGGGAGATCATCTCGCGGTCTTTGACGATCAGGGGAAAACCCCGGGCATCGGTCTCGATCCTGGCAAGAGGGCCGTGATGGCGCACGCGTACGGCTCGTACTCCGAGTTTTCTCAAACAGGATTCGGCCCGTCCGACCATCTTCAGTTTCCCCTGCGTAATCTTTGAACCGGAAGCAACCCTCGTAGCCAGGCAGCTCAGCGGCTCTTTATCCCACGTGGGCAATCCCATCGAGCGCGACAGCAAACGGATCTCGCGCTTGGTGAAACCTGCCTCTTCAAGCGGGCTCCTGATACCCAGCTCCCGCAACGCCTTTCTTCCCGGACGGTCATCAATGAGATCGTCGGCATTGGAACCGTCGAGGACAAAGGCTATCCTTTCCCTCCGCGCTATGCTGCAAAGTTTGCGCATCATTGCCTTCTTGCAGATATAACAACGCTGCCCGGTATTATCCCAAAAGGCCTGCGGCGGCTTGAAATCCAGGACCAGATGGCGGACCCTCATCTTTTTTGCCAGCCGGCGGGCCGCAGCCGTTTCCGACGCAGGGAAGAATTCGGACGCTGCCGTCACCGCCAGAACATTTTTACCGAGTGCATCCCGTGCCGCCCTCAGCAGGAACGAGCTGTCCGTGCCTGCGGAAAAAGCCACCAGGCACTTGTCCATAGGGGCCAAGATTTCCTTGAGCCTTGCAAATTTCCTGACGGCGCCGCTCTTTCTCATGAAGGATTGCCGTTCTTTTCAGGATGCAGCCGTTTCCAGCGCTCTACAAAAAGAAAATAGACTGCCGGGCCGAACGACATGAGCATGACGGCAATGCCGAACGTCAAACCCATGAACGTGGAAAAACCGGCACAGCAGTAGTTCCTCAGACGGGCAATGAGATGCGCAGGCACGGCGACCAGAAGCTGCAGGATGCTGCCGGCGAAAAGCACGCGGCACTGCCGCTCGATGAACGTGCGCGGTTGGCTGCGTTTGCTCCAGCGCCAGAATATGACCGACCAGACTGCCCAGGAAGCGACGAATATGCCGGCGATGAGCCAGGTGAAAAGAACGGTGGGTACGCCGCTCTTAGTCACGGTTTCGTATGTGCACAGGGCAAGGCCGGTAACCAGCAGGCCGAAAAGCATTGCCCCCGCAATGATCGGGAAGAACACGAACCGCCTGCTGACCGGTCTTGCCCCGGCGACCTTGACCGGGACCAGGAGAAGGACAAATTGAGCGGCCAGCAACACCAATAAGCCCGCCCAGTATCCCCAGGCAGATGCCGTACTACAGGCTGCATCCGACAGACCCTTGAGTGAAAAATCAGTCTGCAGCTGCGGGTCATAAAACGCCGCCACCAGGACGGGTATGGTAAAAAGGATGATGACTGCCGCATACAACAGAACAACGACCCACGCCCAGCGCTTCATCAATGCCTCCCGGCGTTAATCCAGCGCCTTTGAGATCCCGTACGCCACGCCTGCGGCGATGGCAGTATTTATCAATGCACAGCCGCTGCCGAAACAAAGCAACAGGATTGCCGCCGCCGCCGCCATATACTTCCTCATGCACGCCTCCGCTGAAGATTCCTTTTATCTGTTCAGGTACTCCTTCCAGTGTTCTTCTAATTCTTCGATACCTTTAAAACCGTACGCTGCAGTAAGCGCCCGCTCAAAACTTTCGGCGCTGCGCATATTTCTGATGAGCCTCCGGAATTTCCGGCCTCCGTCAATGGCTTTGAGATACCGCACGATGCTCGAGGACTGCGCATAAAACCGGCCGAGCAGCGCCGCATCGTTTGAACCGCGTATGTCCAGGCCCGATAACCGGTCGAGGGCCAGGTAAGAGCCGTCTGCGATCGACGTTCCGACCGCGGCTGCGGCCGAAGCCGCGTCTTTTTCTTCGTACAGAGAGGAAAAACCTTCCTCGAACCATGCCGGGACCGCGCGGTTATCGAAACCGACGGCTTCCTTAAGCAGCACATGCGCGATCTCGTGCGGCAGCGCCTGAACAAGGAATTCTTTCGCTCCGGCAAAAGAATAGATCACCCGCAGCCGCTGAATACTCGAAGCATCGGCCCACGCCGGCTCACCCGTATTGGCCTGGAACTGGTCCCGGGTATCAAAGAGGTATATCGTAATCCGCTCATGCCGCTGCCCGCGCAGCCTTCGAGCCCGCAGCCCCAGGTCACGGCTGATCGCCGCGTAATAACCTTCGGCTTTCGCCGCGACGGCGGTGACAGAGCGCGCGTCGGCGCTGCGGAAGAAAACGACGAAATGCCTGCTTTCATCCGTGTTCCACTGCGCGGTCATCGCGCACGCTGCCGCAGCAGCAGCCGACAAAAACGCTATCGTCAAAAGCAGCCTCTTCACTCTGTGCGCTCTTTGAAACTGAAGGTTGAGCCGTCCCATGCATAGTAGTCTTTATAGCGGGCGCCGGCAGCATAGTCCGGCTCGTACGTGGATTCTTCAAAGATGAGCGTGGGCACGCCCTCGAACAGCCTGAACTGAGTATTCGGCGTGCTGGCGACATGCTCGAAGATGACTGTGCCGGTTTTCCCGAAAAACTTGATTACCTTAACCCTGCTCGAATGTTTCCCCGTCGAAAACATCAGCAGGTACTCGTTCTTCCCGTCTGCGTCAAGGTCGTATCGTATGGTGGAATATTTGCGCGTCGGCTCCAGGAGCATGAAATCCTTGACTGCCCTGTCCGGAGAGAACGCAACGCAGCCGCTTACCCACGCAGCGCATACTAAAACGGCACAAAGTCTTTTCATCATGGCCGCATCCTTTCCTTAATAGAAGATCCGGCGGCGCAAAAGAAGCATACCTGCGCCGATGGCGATACGGACAGGGGACGTTCAAACGTCCCCTACTGAAATGAAAAAATACGATTATAATAACCCGCGTAAAACGAGACCACGCGAAAGGCGATAAAACCCGCAATAAGAATATAGAAAATAACGGGCACGGCAACGGTCAGGACCGTGATTGCCGTCTCATTCTCCCGTTCACACATGGCTGCCAGGGTATCGAGCGTCTGCACGATGCTGCCGCTTTTTTCGGCAGTGGCGATCATGCCGATGATATGCGGCGGGAACGTCTCTGCCTGCATGAACGCCCGGCTGAGCAGCTGACCCTGCCCGATGAGCTCAAGACCCCGCAAGAGCCGCTCTTTTATCACCTCATTGCCGCAGGCATCGCAGCTCAATCGCCAGGCGCTGACAATGGAGACTCCCGATGAACAGAGGCTCTGCATTGCCCTGATGAACCTGGTCAGGCTGAAACTGCGCACCAGATCTCCGACGCGCGGTATTACCAGCAAAAAATCGTCAAGACCCCTGCGGAACTGCGGGGAACGCTCCCTTTGCCGCACTGCCCACCAGATGAGGAAAAGCACGCCGTACACGGGAATGGCCATAGCCAGGAATCCCTTCAGATAGCCCGCAATACCGCAGCCGCTGCACCCTACCGCGTTGACGATCGGGAGCAAAAACATCGCTGCGTGCAGCAGCAGCGCCGGGTAAGCCAGGCCGACTGCTATGCGCTGCTGCGCAGCATAATCCTTTTCCAGGTACTGTGCCAGAGAACCGACGCCCTGCGCAAGCCTCCCGGCCTTCTCGCTGTAACGGATGATATTGACGTGCAGCGCAGGAAAGAAGTCCGGGAAATACGCAAAGGCATCCGCCAGAGAGCTGCCGGCGACCAACGATTGTTTTATCCGGACGATGACATTGCGCAAGCGGGCAGGCCCCGGCTGACTTTCCAGGATTCCGAATGCCTCGATCGCCGAGACCCCGGAAGCCAGAAGCTGCGACAGCTGGCGGTAAAACAGCATACGGGTGCGCGTGCGAAACATCAATCGTTCCCTTTCCCGATCTTGAGGTTCAAATCGTCTGAAGCGGCGGCTCCCTGCACATACGCGCAATACTCGCATTCGGCTGCTGCGGCCGGCAGGGCCGCGTCCAGGGTCTTGCGGGCTGCGACAAGCGCTCCATCCACCCACGACCGGTCGCCTTCCATCGGCTCAAGCAGCAGATCGAAACTCAATAACCCTTTCTCAAACCCCGCTTCTTTGTTCACCTTGGCAAACAAGAAATAACCGGTGGACGAGACCTTGAAGCCGTTCTGCTGCAGCAGCCACTGGTAGA
>JAQTMD010000137.1 GCA_028714595.1 Candidatus Omnitrophota bacterium | reverse complement strand
CATCCCCATTCGGAGACCGCGCTTTCGGACAAGGCGCAGCAGCTTTCCCCGCGCGACTTCGAGCGGCTTATGAAGGAAGTCTCGGCAGTCGCCTCTGCAGTAGGCCGTTCAATATGAGTGCCGTATGTACCGTATGTTGATGTGATAAGATGACAAGGATTTTCGTGCAGACAAGGCGCGACGCGCACCTCAGTTCCATCACCGTCGGAGGAAAGCTCGAGGACGTCGCGGGCATATGCAAGGAGAGGAATTATTCGAAGGTGGCGGTGGTCAGCTCCGCCAACACCCGCGGATTTGCCGGCCGCATCCTGTCCGCGCTTGCGTCGAAAGGGGTCCCCGCAGTTCCAATCACGATAGAAGACGGCGAGAAAAACAAGACAGTAGCCAACGCGGTGTCGCTTCTTGCAAAACTGCACGGGGCCGGACTTGACAGGCACTCGGCAGTCGTGGCAGTCGGCGGCGGGGTGCTGGGCGACGTCTCGGGCTTTGCAGCTTCGACATACCTTCGCGGAATTTCCGTAGTCCAGGTTCCGACCACCCTGATGGCGATGGTGGACAGCTCAGTTGGCGGAAAGACCGGCGTCAACCTGGATGCCAAGAACGTCGTTGGAACGTTCCATTCTCCAGACGCGGTTATGATTGATTTTTCGGTCCTTTCGACGCTTCCGGATGACGAGTTCAGGCAGGGGCTTGCCGAAATAGCCAAGGCCGGCTGCATAGCGGACCCCGCGCTTTTCTCGATGCTTGAGAAGGAGCGGGAAAGGATGCTTGCGCGCGACGAGGATGCGCTTTCAAGGGCAGTAGAAGCCGCGCTCAAAGTCAAGGCGGCGATAGTGGAAAAGGACCCGACGGAGTCGCATTCGCACGAGGGCGAAGTTACCCGGATGGCCCTCAATCTTGGGCATACCTTCGCCCACGGAATCGAGCACGCGTCGGGCTATTCCTTGAGGCACGGGGACGCGGTCTCCTTGGGAATCGTGGCCGCGTGCAGCGTTTCCGAAAAGGAGCTTGGGCTTGACCCGGGTGAAAGCGCGCGCATAGCGCGCCTCCTCTCGTCCTTCGGCCTTCCCATCCGCGCCGGCGGCATCGGCGCGCAAAAAGTGCTTGAAAAGATGAGGCAGGACAAGAAGAACCGGGCAGGAGAAATAAATCTCGTCCTCCTCGAATCCATCGGAAAGACCAAGGTTGTCCGAGCGGTTTCCGAGAGAGTCCTTTTGGACGCGCTGCGCAAAGTCGCGCAGTGAATTTCCTGTCCTTCGGCCCTCTGCCTTTTCCCTCTCTTTCCGGCATAGCGAATATATACGATAAGGGTGCAACGCTTATTGCTGCAAAGCGGCAAAACGTTGCGGACTGCAAACGTTTCAGAAAAAAGCGAGCGCTGCAGCCGAAAGGACAAAAAACGTGAGCGCATGCCTAGGAAATCCAAGAAGCAGAAAGCAATAGCCAAGGTTACGGCGCCCACTGTCCCGGACGTCCGCGCGACCTACGACGGCCGCTCGTTCTGCTCGGCCGTGCTCAGTTCTGGCGAGCGCTACAGGCAGGGAAGTGACACGCCTACCACTTTTCTGCCGGTCCTTTCCGACTCGAGCATCGTCTGGATTGACTACGTCGCCGAAAGGTTCGACAAGGAGGCGTTCGACGTAGCGACCTCCCTCGGCTTTTCGCCCACCCTCGTGAACACGCTCCTCAACGAGACCGTCTCGGGGTACGAGGACTTGGACGAGGAGCTCGGCCTGCTCCTTCCGGCCGTGCTCGTCGAGGGATTCGACGTTTTGACCTCCCCCCTCCTGATACTCATCCGGAAGAACTTCGTGGTCACCATCCACGGCGCAGGGGTGCGGCGCTTCATCCTTCTTAGGCGCTACTCGGACTCGTTCATGAGGAAAATCCCCCTCAAGGCAAGGCAGCAGGACAAGGTGACGCTTCTTCTTGCGCGCCTCATCGACGAGAACAACGACCGCAACTTCGACCACTTGCGCGAGATAGAGACGCACGGCGACCACCTCAGCAAGGTCCTGTCGGACACGAACACCCCCCGGCACGTGCTCGGCCCGGAAATATACAACATGAAGCACGCGCTCATATCGTATCTCAATGCTTTGTGGTCAACGCTCGAAGTCCTGAACAACATCCGCTACGGCGATGCCGAGCTTTTGACCGACGACCCCAAGATACTCCGCAGGATAGGCGGCCTCGTGTCGGACGTCAACGGCCAGATAGGGCTTGCCGAGCACCTCTCGGAAGTCCTGGCGTCCGGGCTCGAGGTGCTCCAGAGCATATACAACAACCAGCTGCAGATACTCAACAACAAGCTTGCCATGCTTGCGACCTACCTTGCGGTCATCGGCACCGCGGTCCTCGTCCCGAACACCCTTGCGACCATATTCTCCAACCCGGCGTTCAACATGACGCCCAAGGACCTGTGGTGGTTTGCCGCGGTCCTTGCAGGCTCCACGGTCGTCTCCGCCTACGCGGTCTACTGGTGGATACGGCGCAGCAAGCTTCTTCCGGAAAGCCCGGAGTAGCCGCCTTACGCTGACTTGCATATCCCCATGGCGTCGGGCGCATCTTCCGCCCATCCAACCACCAGGTAGGGTTTCGCTGTCAAAGCTTCGCAAAAATCGCGGCAGAAGCCGCACAGTCAGTCGGCCAAATCCGAAAGGCTTCGGACTGGCACTGCGCGCAACGGTTTCAAAGTAAAAATAAAAAAAGAATCAGGGGATTCTACTGCTTCATGTACATGGCATAGATCATGTACAAAGCTGCCAGGCCGATTATTATGTACACCGCGCTCTGCAGCATGGGAATCGAGCCGAAGATCACCTTTACGATGTCCACGTTCGCTACCCCTACGAGGCCCCAGTTCAACCCGCCGATTATGACGAGGATTCCTGCGACCGTCTCTGTCAATCCCATCTTGGCCATTTGACCGACCTCCATTAAGGGGAGACAAATCGTGGGCATTTAAACTTTTGCCCCCCTTTTTCAACTCCCCAAATGGCGGGTCGGGTTGGGCTTTCCTTGCCCGGAACAGCAACTAATATACACGGCATCCAAAAACATATTATGCAGAACACGATGCGCGCACCCGTTCCCGAAATTGCGGCTGCGCTCCTCCTATCCATCTTCATCCTGTCGTCCGGCTGCGTCGCACCCGAAAACGTGACGGGCCGCGTTGCTTCGGAAGTTACCGCAGCCACGGTTACTCCCACCGCCACGATTACGGCGACAGCTGCCCCGGCTGCCAATGCGTCCGGCACCAGCCATACGGGGCAGGAAGGCCAGGGAAGCGGCACCGGTGCCGAAGAACCTGCTGGAGGCACCGCCGCGGGCTCTGCTGAGGTAACAGTCCAAGCCCCGCAGTTTTCGGAATGGAAAGCCCCCGACGGCTCGATTACGCTCCAAGTCCCGGCGGGATGGAAGGCAAGCGAAAAGCAGGTTGACACCTGCACGGCCAATTGGGCAGTCCAGGACGCGGCTGGCACGAGCTCGGCCTACATGACGAACGAAATCCTTGTCTTCAAGTCCGAAAGCGCCCGCACGCTCCTCAGGCAGTACGGGCTTACCGGGGTCGACGGCGCGCCCGTATCCGATTACCTGAATGTCGAGCAGGCGGTCCCGCAAATCATAGCTCCGCTTTCGGGCTCGGCCGGAGTCCAGATTTTCTATACCTACGCCGAGGAGACGCAGGAGTTCTCGCGGGCCGTATGCATTGCGGGGCTGGCTGCATGCGATGCATTGGTGTTCGACGCCGCGTACTACAGCAACGCGACGCTGATGAGGGGAACCTATCTGGTCCAGACGTATGACTTTGGCGAGGGCAACACCTGGTGGATAAACGCGTGGGGCTACACCGCGCCTGCGGACAAGTGGACCGGGTCTAAGGCCACGCTTGAAAAGACGTTCAATTCGGTAAAATACACCGACGCGTGGGCCTCAAAGTGCACGGGCGGAACGGCACAGCCTGCCGATGTAGTCGGCCAAGTAATCAAGGATCGCCAGGCCGCATCGGACAGGGCAGCGCAGGCGTGGGACGAATACATCCGGGGCGGGTAACCAAATGAAAAGCAGTGCAGGAGTTGCTTTGTGAGTTATGGCGGACGTTTCGGCATTGGGAAGGAAGGTCGTCCTTTATTTTGCAGCCGCGCTGGCTGCAACGGGCCTGATGCTCTTCGTGCCTGCAGGCACCCTGGATTACTGGCAGGCGTGGCTGTTCATAGCGGTGCTTTTCACCCCGGTTTTTTT
>JAQTMD010000136.1 GCA_028714595.1 Candidatus Omnitrophota bacterium | reverse complement strand
CTCGGTGCCGGCCTGGCAGGACCATGCCCTGCGTTCCATGAACGACCTGGTGTATGTCCTGCAGGTAAGCGCCAATTACCGCATTGCGCTCGGGCTTTCCGGGGCGCTGCTCATCTTCATCAGCTTCTCGTTCGCGCAGCTCATCCTTGCCCGCTTCCAGCGCGAAAAGACCATCGCCTTTCACACGGCGTCGGGCGAGGTGACCATCGCGCTCTCCGCCATCGAGGACCTCATCAAGCATTTCGCCTTCTTCATCCCCGAGATCAGGGAATTGAAACCCGACGTCATTGCCACGCGCAAAGGCTCCATCGTGGTCAACCTGCGCGTGATATTGAAGTCGGAAGCGAACATCCCCGAGCTTACCGCGCATTTGCAGGAGATCACCAAATCAAAGATCCAGGAGGTCCTGGGAATAGAAGAGTCTATCGTCATCCGCATCCATATCGCCAAGATCCTTTCCCGGGATGAAAACCAGAAGCGCAGGAAAGAGATAGACAAAGAAGAACACCATATCCCGATCGGAGGGTATGGAAGGGTATAACTGACGCAGAAGGCCCTTCGGCCTCGGGAGAGGCCCCGGGGTCAATTTTCCGAGTACTGAGTAGCGGAAAATTCGAGAGGAGCAGTAATGGCAACGATAGGTATTTTGACCGGCGGCGGCGATTGTCCGGGCTTGAACCCGGTGATCAGGGCGGTGGTCAGGAAAGCGCATAACGAAGGATACAAGGTTATCGGCATCAAGGACGGATGGAAGGGCCTTATCGAGGCGAATACCATGCCGCTTGATCTCGTCGCTACTTCGGGTATCCTGCACCGGGGCGGGACTATCCTGGGCACCAGCCGCACCAATCCTTATAAAAAAGAAGGCGGCGTCGAAAAAGTAAAAGCCAATTTCAAGAAGCTCGGCCTGGACGCGCTTATCGCCACCGGCGGCGAAGATACGCTGGGCGTGGCCAATAAACTGACCAAGGACGGCGTGCCCAATATCGTGGGCGTGCCCAAGACCATCGATAACGACCTTTCCGCAACCGATTATACCTTCGGGTTCGACACTGCCATCAACATCGCCATGGAATGCATTGACCGCCTGCACACCACTGCCGAGAGCCATCACCGGATCCTGGTCGCCGAGGTCATGGGCCGCCATGCCGGCTGGATCGCCGTGGAGTCGGGACTTGCCGGCGGAGCGGACTACATCCTGGTGCCGGAAATGCCGGTGGACATCGATGAAATATGCGAGGCCGTCAAAAAGCGCCATGCCCGCGGCAAGCAGTTCTCTATCATCGTGGTCGCCGAAGGCGCAAAAATGAAAGAGAGAGATGTCACCCAGGACCAGTCGCTCGACGAATTCGGCCACGTCAAACTCGGCGGGATCGGAGAGACCATTGCCAAGGAGGTCGAGAAAAAGACCGGTTTTGAGACGCGCGTCACGGTCTTCGGGCATATCCAGCGCGGCGGCTCGCCGACGGCCTTTGACCGCATCCTGGGCACGCGCTTCGGCGTCAAGGCGGTGGAGCTGGTAAAAGCCGGGCAGTTCGGCCACATGGTCGCGCTGGTCGGCAACAAAATCGTGGCTGTGCCGCTGGAAGAAGCGGTCAGGGAATTAAAGACCATCGATATGGAGCTCTATAACGTCGCCAAGGAATTCTTTGGCTAGGGGACAAAGCGAGGGGGGTATGCGCGACAGGATCAAGGATATTTTACTGGAGAGCATCTCGGTCAAGGAAGACATCATGCGCACCAAGATCGAGGAGATCATGGAGATCTCGGAACTGTTCATCGCCTGCCTGAAGAAAGGCGGCAAGGTCATCCTCTGCGGCAACGGCGGCTCTGCCAGCGACAGCCAGCATATCGCGGCCGAGCTGGTGGGCAAGTTCAAGAAAGACCGCAGGGGGCTTGCGGCAGAGGCGCTCACCACCAACACCTCGTCTTTGACCGCTCTGGCAAACGATTACGGCTATGAGATCGTCTTTGCCAAGCAGCTGGAAGCCGTGGGGCAGAAAAACGACCTGGTGGTGGGGATCTCGACCAGCGGCAAGGCAAAGAACGTGGCTGCCGCTATGCGCCAGGCAAAGAAGATGGGTTTAAAGACCGTGGCCCTCACCGGCGGAGACGGCGGTGAACTGGTCAAGCTCGCCGACGTGTCGCTCATGGTCCCTTCTTCGGTGACTGCGCGGGTCCAGGAGGCGCATATCACCATCGGCCACATCATCTGCGAACTGGTGGAGCAGGAATTATGTTCGACCGAAAGCTGAAATCCGGCCGCGCGCTGGCAGCGATCGTGCGCCGGTTGCAGCGCAGCGGTAAAAAGGTCGTGTTCACCAACGGCTGCTTCGACCTCATGCACTACGGCCATGCCAAATATATGGAAGAGGCAAAGAGTCACGGCGACGTGCTGGTGGTTGCCGTCAACAGCGACGCCTCGGTCCGCAGGCTGAAAGGCAGGGGCAGGCCGATCGTTAAAGCTTTGTATCGGGCAAAGCTGGTTGCGAGTTTAGAGAGCGTTGATTACGTCGTCATATTCGGCGAAGACACGCCGCTTTCATTGATACGCCGTTTGAAGCCCGATGTCCTGGTTAAGGGCGCGGATTGGGCTGCCGGCGAGATCGCGGGGGCCGGATTCGTCAAACGCCGCGGCGGCAAGATCGTGCGGGTAAAACTCGTCAAAGGATTGTCCACGACTCAACTGATCAAGAGGATCGCTCATGCGTGACCGCGACCAGGGGTTATACCGCGTGCTCGACGCGAACTTCAACCGCGCCAAGGAAGGCCTGCGCGTGTGCGAAGAGATAACCCGTTTTATCCTGAACAGCACCGCGCTTACCGCGCGGCTCAAGAGGTGCCGCCACCGCATCGATTCCCTGACACGTTCGCTGCCCGGACGCCGGCGTCTTTTCGCCGAACGGGACAGCGGACGGGATGTGGGATTGAAAGTCAAACAGAAGAGCGAATTCAAGCGAAACGGTTTCAAAGACATATTCTTCGCGAACATCCAGCGGGTAAAAGAGTCGATACGGGTGCTGGAAGAATTTGCAAAATTGGACGATGTCGCCGCAGCGTTGGGTTTCAGGAACCTGCGTTACGAAATTTACGAACTGGAAAAAGACGTAAGTACGAAGCTTGCATCGGCCTGCCGCCGCAGATAGGAGATCCCTATATGCGGGGGCGCCCGATTTCCGCCTGTCTTCTTAACTCATAATGACCCAGCTTGCATTAGCAAAATGCCATACGCTTTCCGCCCTGGAGCGGCGTGTCGCCCGTTTGGAAGGGCTCAAACCCCTTGAGCTCCTCGCGTTGCTGCGCCACGGACACGCGGTCATCCCCTGCAATAACAGACGCACGATCAAAAAACCCTGCGCCATCGGAAAAGGCATGCGGGTCAAGGTCAACGCCAATATCGGGACCTCGACCGATCGCGCCTCGCTGAAAGCCGAAATAACAAAATTACATGCGGCAGTGGAAGCCGGCGCCGATACGGTGATGGATCTCAGCGTCGGCGGAAACCTTGCCGTCGTGCGCAGGGAGATCCTGCGTTGTTCGGCAGTGCCCGTGGGCACGGTGCCGGTATACGAAGTCGCCGTGCGCGCCCAGAAGAAATACAATGACTTCCTGCGTTTTGACCGCGATGACATCCTGGCGGTGCTGGAGGAGCAGGCCGGGCAGGGGGTCGATTTTTTCACCATCCATGCCGGGGTCACGCGCAAAAGCCTGGCAGCATTACGCGGCAATCGCAGACTTCTTGGTATCGTCTCGCGCGGCGGCGCGATCCTGGCCGCGTGGATGGAGCGCACAAAAAAGGAAAATCCCTTCTATGAACATTTTGACGCGGTGCTCGACATCGCCGCGCGATACGACGTTACCCTGAGTCTCGGCGACGGCCTGCGGCCGGGTTCGGTCATCGATGCCACCGATAAACCCCAGATGACCGAGCTCGCAATACTCGGGGTCCTGGCGAAACGCTGCCGCCGCAAAAACGTCCAGGTGATGATCGAAGGACCGGGACACGTGCCGCTGGACCAGATACGCAAAAACATCGAATTCCAGAAGAAACTCTGCGACGGCGCGCCCTTCTACGTGTTGGGGCCGCTGGTGACCGACGTGGCGCCGGGATATGACCACATCACTTCGGCGATCGGCGGGGCGCTGGCTGCGTGGCACGGGGCGGATTTTCTCTGCTATGTCACGCCTGCCGAACACCTTCGCCACCCGTCGCTCGACGACGTGCGCGAGGGCGTTATTGCCTCGCGCATCGCAGCCCATGCCGCGGACAGATCGGA
>JAQTMD010000135.1 GCA_028714595.1 Candidatus Omnitrophota bacterium | reverse complement strand
CTCGAACGTCCGTTCGCAGCTGTTGATGCCCAGGAGATACTTGAACGCTTCCGGTCCGTCGAGCGATCCGTGGACCATGACGAGATCCTCGACCTCATAGACCAGCGGCAATGCCTTCAGAAGCGCCGCGCCGGCAACGGTAAGATGGTCCCTGGTCCAGGCGACTGCTTCCTGTGCCTCGGGATTGAAATCGTCGGCGGGAAAAAGACCTACCGCAGCCCAGTCATGATTACCGGCGACGATGACCGGAGAAACGGTGTTGATACGCTGGATGCACTCATTGGGGTTGGCGCCGTAGCCGACGATATCGCCGGCGCAGAGGTAGGCGTCGATGCGTTCCGCCTGGAACGCCGCCAGGACCGCCTCGAGCGCCTCGAGGTTCGAGTGGATATCAGAAAGAATAGCGTAGCGCATCAGAACGTGACGGCGAAATCCTTGAATTCGCCGGTTGCGGCATGCCACTGGATGTCGGCATCGCGGATGGCGCGGGAGAAATTGTCGTTGACCCGGTCCAGGAAATCCCTGACCGTACCTTCCTCTGCTTCTGCGACCAGCTCGACCCTGCCGTCGCGCAGGTTCTTGACCCAGCCGGTCACGCCGAGGTTGAGGGCTAAGTCTTCAACGGTGTAGCGGAAACCCACGCCCTGGACGCGGCCCGAATAAAAAACGTGCGCCTGCTGTTTCACGGTCACAAGGTAATTAAATCGGGGCGAGTGGACTTGAACCACCGACCTCAGCGTCCCGAACGCTGCGCTCTAAGCCAAACTGAGCCACGCCCCGAAATGTAGTCTTCGTGATGATGCGGACAGATGTACTGGTAGAAGTGATATTAGTATAGCAGAAACTTATACGGTTGGCAATAACAACAAGTTAACATAAGACTTCTGTGGCCCGCTTGGCGAGGATATCGCACTCGATATTGACCTGATCCGAAGGCCCCTTGAAGCCCAGCGTGGTGTTTTGGACGGTATGCGGGATAAGGTACACGCAGACCGCCGACTGTTTTTTCTCGGCCACGGTCAGGCTTATGCCGTCAACGCTGACCGAACCCTTTGGCAGGACCCACTTCAGATACTGCTGCGGCAGGGCGATCTCAAACGAGAGGTTGCCGCGCACCTGGCCTTTACGCCGGATCGTGCCCAGGCAGTCCACGTGTCCGGATACGAAATGGCCGGACAGGCGGTCTCCGACCTTGAGGCTGCGCTCGAGGTTGACCCTGTCCCCCGGGCAGAGGCGGCCGAGGTTGGTGCGCTGCGCAGTCTCTTCCATCACGTCAAAGCTGACCGCATGCCTTTCCAAAGCCGTCACCGTAAGGCAGCAGCCGTTCACCGCAATGCTGTCGCCGGTCTTCGCGGCGTCAAGGACCCTGTCCGCCTCGATGCACAGCTGCCGGATCATGCCGTGGCGCGACAAAGACCTGACCGTTCCTAATTCCTCGACGATGCCCGTAAACATGGGTGGCGTTATTTTTTTACGTATCCTTCGATGAGAAAATCGTCCTTCAACCTGCGCAGACGCAGATCGCGAAGTTCGACTGCCGCGTCCACGCGCGACACCCCTTTGCCCATTACCGAGCTGATCGCGTCCTTGCCGCCGATGATCCTGGGGCTGACGAAGAACATGATCTTATCCACCAGCCCTTCATCGAACAGCGAGCCGATAAGCGTGCCGCCTCCCTCGACCAGGATGCTGGTGATATCCATCCGGGCAAGCTTTTTCAGCATGTCTTTAAGGTTCACCTGGCCGAACTTCTCTTTCACCGCAAGGACCCGTGCTTTTTCCGACAGGGCCTTCCGGTTCTCGGTCTCCTGCCCTGACTGTGCCGGCGGCACGGTAGCAATGATCACCCGTGCGTTGTTGGAGAAGACCTTTGCGTTCTGGGGAGTACTCAAGGTGCTGTCCACTACGACCTTGAACGGCTGACGGCTGGCAAACCACGCCTCAAGCTTGGGGTCATCCCGCAGGATCGTGTTGACGCCGACCATGATGGCATCGAAGTTCTGGCGAAGACGGTGGCTGTACGCGCGGGAGGCATCGGAGGTTATCCATTTTGACTCGCCGGTACGCGTGGCGATCTTGCCGTCGAGGGACTGCCCGACCTTGACCGTCACCAGGGGCATGCGTTTGGTGATAAATTTTACGAACGCCTCGTTCATGCGCCTGAGCCGCTCCTCCAGGAAGCCCGCCTCGACCGCTATCTTATGGTTTTGCAGGATTTTTATGCCCTTGCCGTTGTTCAGCGGATTGGGATCGCTCATGCCGATGACCACGCGGCGTATGCCGCTCTGGATGATCCGGTCCACGCACGGCGGGGTCTTTCCGAAATGCGCACAGGGCTCGAGCGTCACGTAGAGCACGGCGCCTTTGGCGGCCGGTCCGGCTTCATCGAGGGCGATCCTTTCGGCATGCGCCAGACCTGCCCGTTCGTGATAGCCCTTACCGATGATGCGGCCGTTTTTGACCACCACGGCGCCGACCAGGGGATTGGGCGACGTCAACCCCCGTGCCTTCAAGGCAAGCTTCATCGCCAGCGTCATGTAGTAGGTGTGGTCTCTTTTCATGGCATACGAATGACTTTATGCGCGCTGCGCCTGTTTCAACTTCTCCACCAGCTCGTACGGGACTTTGACCGAACCCAGCTTCACGCCGGGTTTTGCCTCGCCGTGAAAATCGGAGCCGCCGGTGACCAGCAGCCTGTGTTTCTTCGCCAGGGCAAGATAAAAGTTCACCATCCCCTGCGAGTGCTCGCTGTAATACACCTCTAAACCCTGAAGCCCCATGCCGACGAACTCAGGGATCAATGCGTCACGGGTCACCGTGTAGGGGTGGGCCAGGACCGGGATGCCGCCGGCGTCCTTGATAACGGCGATCCCCTCTTCAGGCGAAAGCTTGAATCCCGCGACATAGCCCGGGCATTTATCTCCGATGAACTTGTGAAAGGCCTCGTAAACATTGTTCACCAGGCCCTGTTGTACCATGGCGCGGGCGACATGCAGCCTGCCCACCGTGCCGCCCTGTGACAATTCAAAGACGGCTTCCGGGCTCACGCGCACGTCCATGTCCTCTTTTAATTTTTTCGTCATCTTAAAGATCCGATCAACGCGGTTTTTCTGCAAAACCGCGAGTTTCTCCAGCAGCCGGCCGTTCGCATGGTCAATGAGGTATCCGAGGATATGGATCTCCTGGCCGTCGTACTCGGCGGTAAGCTCTACGCCGGGGATGACCTCCAGGCCTATGGCGCTTGCCGCCTCTTGCGCCTGGTCTATGCCGGAGACCGAGTCATGATCCACCAGTGAAATGGCAGCCAGTCCCGACGAACCGGCCAGCGCCGCCAGCTCCCTGCCCGATAAAGTCCCATCCGAACAATTAGAATGCACGTGCAGATCGGCGAATTTCATGGTGCTCTCTCGGTCTTGATCTTGTCGAGGATGCCGTTGACGAATTTCGCCGCCTGGATATCGGAATACTTCTTGGCAAGCTCTACGGCTTCGTTGATGGAGACCTTCGGCGGGATGTCGCTGCGATGGATGATCTCAAACCCCCCCAGCCGCAGGATGTTGCGGTCGACCACTGCCATGCGTTCCAGCTCCCAGTTCTTGGCGTACTGCGCGATTTTTGCGTCTATCTCGTGTCTACACTCCATGACGCCTTTGACCAGCTGACGGGTGAATTCCTGGACCTCGCAGTCCGGCTGCTGGTCGAACGAAAGCCAGAAGCTCCCGCAGGCATCATCGGCTTCCTGCCGGGTGATGTCGATCTGGTAGAGGATCTGCAACGCGAATTCCCTGGCCTGGCTTCTTTTTCTCATTGAAAGTCCGCCAACCTTTTTCTATTTGATCTTTGCCATGACATTGACCATTTCGATCGCCGAAAGCGCGGCATCCTTGCCCTTGTTGCCGTCTTTGGTGCCCGCGCGCTCGATCGCCTGCTCGATGGTATCTGCGGTGATTACGCCGAAGACCACGGGCATGCCGGCGTCAAGCGAGACCTTGGCGATCCCCTTGGCCGCTTCCGAGGCGATAAAATCAAAGTGGGGCGTGGAGCCGCGGATGACGGTCCCCAGGCAGATAATCGCGTCGAAATCGGCTGTCTTTGCCATCTGTGCGGCCACCACCGGGATCTCGAACGCGCCCGGCACCCAGACCACGGTGAGGTCGTTCTCTTTTGCGCCGTGGCGCACCAGCGTATCCGTGCAGCCTGCGACCAGTTCCTTGGTGGTAAAATCGTTGAACCGCGAGGCCACGATGCCGAACTTCTTGTTCTGCACAATCAGGTCGCCTGCAATAATCTTTGCCATGTCTTCC
>JAQTMD010000134.1 GCA_028714595.1 Candidatus Omnitrophota bacterium | reverse complement strand
AGCGCAGCCGTCTTATCCTGCAGCATCTTCATAGCCATCCTGACTTGAGCCTGGAGGTCCTGAGCATGAAGGACACAAGCGGCGCCGAAGACCACTAACCCTACAATAACCGCCAACGCAACTACCTTATACCCACTCTTCATTTTGCCTCTCCTTTCTTTACTATTCTTCCGGAAAAAACCCGCCTTCCCCGAGATTGATTTCCTTTCCTCACCTCCCTGCTTTCGGCCTCTCTTCTTTTTCCCCGCGAGCCTGTTCCGTTTCCCCCTGCCCGGAGCCGCTCTGAAGCTTGAACTTGCTCACCGAATTCAGCAGTTCCAGGGAAAGCCGCTGCAGCTCCTGTGCAGACGCCGACATTTCTTCCATCGACGCCGTCTGCTCCTGGGTGCTGGAAGTCACTTCCTGAGCGGTCGCTGCCGAGTCTTTGGCGATCGAAACGACATCAGTCAGGCCTTTAACCACCAGCTCGACTTCGCGAATGATCTGTTGGCCGAAGTCCGAGATCGAATTAGTCGCTACCGTTGCGCTCTTGGCCGCGGCGTTGATATCCTCCAGGACGCCGGAGATCTTGACGACCTGCGTCTTGCCTTCCTGGACCTCTTTCGAGCTGATATCGATCGCATTGACGGCACGGGCGGTCTCGGTCTGGATAGACCTGATCAATCCCCCGATCTTACGCACGGCCTCCGCAGACCCTTCGGCGAGTTTCCGGACCTCTTCGGCGACGACCGCGAAGCCCCGGCCGGCCTCTCCTGCACGGGCCGCTTCTATGGCGGCGTTCAAGGCAAGTAAATTCGTCTGATCGGCGATTGAGGTGATGGTGACGGTGATCTCGCCGATCTGCTGCGACATCTGGCCTAACTGTTGGATGACCTGGGCGGTCTCGCTGACGGTATTGGTGAGGTGCTCGATCTTCACCACCGCCACGCCGGCGGCCTCTTTACCCGTCGTAGCCGTGTCGCTCGCCTTTCTCACCGTTTCGCTGACCGACTGGGCGCTCTCTACCATCTGCTTTATCCGGGTCGATGCCTTTTCCATGGTGTCGAACGTCTCATCGATACGACGGGACTGGGTCTCCGCGCCCTTGCTTACTTTCGTAATGGCGTTGGAAACCTCCTGCGTCGTGGCATTCATCTCCTCGGAAGAAGACGCCATCTGTTCGGCGGAACTGGCCACCTTATCGGCGCCGGCGCGCACCTGCGATACGATACTGTGCATGGAACTGACGATCTCGTTGAACGCCTTCGCCAGCAACCCGATCTCGTCGGTGCTCTTGATGTCGACCTGCTGCGTCAGATCGCCGTTTGAAATCGGCGTGCTGGTATCGATCAACGTCCTGACCGGTTTATTGATCGATGTTACCAGTACGAGGGAGATTACAATCCCCAGGACCACCGAGACCACAAATCCCAAGACCAGGGCGCTCATCGTCACGGTGAGCGAATTGACGGATTTGTTGGAAGCGGCGGCGATATCCTTGAGGCTTACTTCCGAAGCCCCCTTGACCGCGACTATGATCTTATCGACCAGGGCGCTCAGCAGCTTGACCTCGTTCTCCTTGTCTTCCCATTTGATGGAAAACTGGGTATATGCCGATTTTGTCGCTTCCGAGGCCTTCTCGATGTCATTGAGCATCTTAAGCAGATTCTTGTGTTTCGTTATGCTGCGCAGCGACGCGATGTTCCTATTGACGTTGGAGAACAATATGTCGGCATCTTTTATGGTCTTGGGAGTCCTGTTGACCTGGGCACGCAAACCTACTTTCTCAAGCTTGTACCCCAGGTCGTTGAGGCCTTTCACCAGTTCTATTTTCTTTAACCGGTCCATGAGTTTATCGCCCTTGACCCCGATCATTATTTCGCCGCCCATTTCCCCGATCTGCACCTTCGCAAAACTCCCCGCAGCGTCCAGGTACACGCGCACGGCGTCATTGGCCCGGTTGCGTTCCGTATTCAAGCTGGCCGTCAGGTCGACAAGCTTGGCTAACCCCTTGTCGTACTGTTTGATCAAACTGTCGATCTCAACGATAGTGTCTTTCAGCTGTCTCAGCTTTTCGGATTTATCGGTGAGCTGGCCCCCCTGTTCCAGCAACTGCCGCATCTCCTCCAGGTCTTTCTTAATGGCGACGACCTGTTTTTTATCTCCGGTAAGCAGATAATTCTGTGTCAACGAAAACGTATTCGTCGCTATACGCTCGACCTTGTTTGCAAAAGTGACGCTCGGCAAGTTTTCTTCGACTAAGATGCCTGTTATCTGTTTGACCCCCCTGAGGTTAAAGATGGTTAAGGCCCCTACCACCATAAGAAGACCTAAAATCAACACAAATCCGCCGCCAATCTTCCAGCCCAGTTTTATATTCTTAAACATATACCCCCCTCTTATTAGTATGAATAAATTCCTCTATTATATTAAAAATAGTAAACCGAACCCCGCGACTAAAAAGCCAAGAGCACTTCCGATATTTTTCTCGCCTGCCGGGACTTCTTGAGGACGGATGTCAGAACCTGTTGCCGTCGAGCACATTATCGCTTCTGCTCACTCTCCCGCCACTCAAAAAAGTCGCCTCTTTGCGGAAACAAAAAAGCCACCATGAAGCAGCACACGCTACTTTAGGCGGCCCGACATGTTGCGATAGCTAAACACCCCTCCTTTACAGTCGGGGAATTCCCGCTGGCTTAAATACTCAACTACAGCCATTTTCCATTTTATCGCAGTTTGAAAGTTTGTCAAGGTATTTACGGAGAACATCAACCTTTTTTCTCCTGTTTCTCCTGGCTTTTTCCCTCATCATCTTTCATGGCTTTCTTGAATTCCTTGATACCTTCTCCTGTGGAACGCATAAGATCCTTGATCTTGGCACCCCCAAAGAGCAGTACGATTACCAGGATCACCAGGAATATTTCCAGGGGTCCAAACCTCATTTTTCCCTCCTCCTTTCAATCAACGTAGCCACACCGATGCCCAGCACGTATAATACGATCAGGGGACCGGCCATCACTATCTGTGAAAACACATCCGGGCCGGGAGTCAAGGCCCCGGCGACAATGAAGATCGCCACGACAGCCAGCCGCCACTGTCGGCGAAGATCGCGTGCCTTCAGGATGCCGGCATGGACGAGGAACCCGATGATCACCGGCACCTGAAAAATGAGCCCGAACGCAAAGACCAGCGCCGTTACAAAAGCCAGGTAGCGCGAAATGGTCAGCATCGGCACGAGCACTTCCGAGCCGTACGCCAAAAGAAAACGCACGCCGACGGGCAGGATCAAGAAATAACAGAACGACGCTCCCGCCAGGAACAATACGTACGAGGCGGCGGTGACGGCCAGAACAAACCTTTTTTCCCGCGGCAGGAGCCCCCGCTGGATAAAACTCCAGACCTGAAAGAGGACAAAAGGAAGGCTTACCAGGAGCCCGAGAAAAAAGGACAGCTTTATCTTGCTCCAGAAGGCCTCTATCGGCCCGATGAAATACAGCGTACCGACCGGCTTTGCCAGATGGCGCACGACGGCGTCGACGCTGGAATACAGCGCGACGGCGCACAGGGCAACGGCGCACAGAGAGTAGATGATGCGCGTGCGCAGCTCTGCCAGATGAGCAAGCAGCGGCCCCGGCTCATCAAACTGTTTTATCTTTTTCGTCGCCGTAGCCAAGTTTTTCCCTGACTTCCTTCTCTATGTCCTCAGGGGGTTCCTGCTCCAGCGCATTCCTGAGGTCCATGGTCGAACGTTTGAACATGGCAACGGCCTTGCCCAGCTGCCGGCCGATCTCAGGCAGCCGCTTCGGCCCGAAGACCAGAAGGGCGACCACGAAGATCAGAAAGAATTCCGGAGCGCCGATGTTGAACATGTCGACCCTTATTGTTCCACTTCCAGCTCAACCAACCTGCTCTCAAGTTCTTTGGTACGGGTAATGGAAAGCACGGCGCCTTCGGCAAGCGTGCCCTTGGCCACCAGGGCGAATGCGTCGCTCAAAGATTGCGGCGTGGTATGGCCGTCATCGCCGAGTTCCACGGCAAGATTCTTTATTCTCCTGGCGTCTGCTTTTGCAAGGGCAAGGGCCAGTATCTCTTTTGCCACGCCGACTTCATGCATGCCGTATCTCCTCCAAAACCAGTTCTGAAAGCCGCGGCAAAGCCCTGCGCAGCTCTTCCGTTAACTCCATGCCCCAGTCGATCACCTTGGGCTGCACGCCGAAGATCGCTATCGGCGGCAACGGAGCCAGCTTCTTTGCAAGCGCCAGGACCTCCTGCAACGTTATATCGTGCAGCGAGGTGGCAAACCGGCGATCGCATTCAAAATCACCCGGTCCGAACTTATAGATGTCGCCCGGCTTACCGTCTGCCCG
>JAQTMD010000133.1 GCA_028714595.1 Candidatus Omnitrophota bacterium | reverse complement strand
TGAAACTCCTGCTTCCGCGCATCGTCTCCCTGAACTCGCCTTTCTTCCAGGCGTCATGGTGCAGTATCCGGTGCGAGACCCTGCCGTCTGTGCCGGTTATGCTGACCGCAGCGCCGCCGGCTTCCCCGTATCCCGTATTATAATCGGTCAGCTCCGCGAGACAGAGCGGCGCTTCCTGGCCGTTTTTCTCGGCGTCCTCGATCAGCGAAATGAAATAACCCAGTAAATACGGGTCCATCTGGGAACAGAGGTTATTGATATTGCTGTGGAGGATGAATCGTACCTTGCTCTTGCGAAGGTCGAGTATCGCTCCCGACAGGATCAATCCCCTGAGAAAACCCCAGGAGCCGTAGGACAGGTAGATGGGCCGTCCCTCCGGTGTCTGCCTGCCCGTATTGATCAACGGCTGAGTGAAGAAGATATCCTTCCAGGGCCGGTTCTCGGAGAAACGCTCCAAGAATAAATCATTCCTTTTCAGCGCGCCATAGGGGAACCCGTCCTCTATGATGACCGGGATATCCGTCTTGAAAACGTTGCCTATGGCTTTAAACATCCTCATTTTCCAGCCGTAAATGGTATCCCGGTAGCCGCGCCCGTCGGAATCGATGAACCTGACCGGATAATCGTCCTTGAGCCTGGAGCCGACGCCTGTCTCGGTCCCTAAAACGCATGCCCCCGCGGCGATGCAACCTTCTCCCTTTTCCTTATAGACGGGGTTCGACTGCAGATACGCAAGGGGAAGGGGAGCCTCCAGGAAACCCTGTATCGTATACCCGACCGGCAATCCCCGCCCGGCTGCCAGCCGCTCGATCATTTCCCGTTCGCTTTTCCGCAACTGATTAAGATCCGGCCGTATCTCACAGCGCCCCTCGGCCTTGAAATTTTTCAGGATGCGCTTGTAGCTGGTGATCCGCCCGTCTATGACGGAGATGATGGGGTCGACGAAGCGCTGGTCGGGGTGATCGCTGTAGATGGAGACGACCCCGTCGTATATCCGCCGTATCTCCGCATAATTCTCGAAGTTCGCCTGCTCGAGGATGAGGACGATCAGGTTCATGGCCGTGGAAACGTCTTCGGCTTTCCGGAAGACCTCTTCGCAGAAATTGAAGAGCGCCGCAAGGACTTCCACGAACCTTTCCGAGCTGACCGGCCGGAAAACGAGCGGCAGCACGTTCTTGATGAAGAAATAAGCCAGGTTGTAATTTTTCTCGTCGAGCGAGCGCTTTAAATGCAGTTTGACGAAGGTATCCAGGTCCTCTCGCTTGGCCTGCGGCTGGTCCGCGCGATTGGAGTATCTGAGAATGACCGGCATGACCGATTCGATAAGGGCGAACTTAAGCCAGGGCTCTTCTATCCTGCTGGTCGAATCGATGCAGTTCTTGAACTGGCCTTCAAGCAGAAGCCTGAACTCGTTTTCGATAAAGCGCGGGTGGGCGCTGAGCCTTCTTTCGAACTCCGCGATAGCGGGGATCAGCGTCTTGACAAGAAGGTACAGGATGTAAAACTCCGTGTCCCTGGCGCTTCCTCTCCCGTAGATGGCCAGGCACTTCTCCTTGAGCCACTCCCGGTACACGTGCGCCAGTTTATGAGCACTGCTGCTGGAAAGGTCGCACCCCAGCTTATTGAGGAAATCGGTCTGGAAAGAACGCTGGGGCTGATCGCTCAAAAACGGCATGAACAATTCGTACAGGGAGGCAAGGTCGTTCTTCACCGCCGGGTCCTTTACTTCGCCGAGCTGCGAATGGATCGCGCCGAGGAATATCCTCAGGTTCCACTCCGGGACAGACTCGAATGCCTTCCTGATGATTCGCAGCCGTTCCTCGTACTGTTCCGCGGTCTCGGCGAACATATGCTCGTCGCCGGAGGTGACCCGCGCGTTTTCGGCAGCGGCATCCGCGCCGCCGTCGGTCATCGTCGGCCTGTCGGCATCGTTATCGAAGCATCCGTCAGCCGGGCCGAGGTGGAACCGGGTGCTCAAGTCTTCCTTTATCCTCTGTTGCCCCTCTATCCGTTCTATCGCCCTGCAGATCGCCCTGCGGACATTCTCATCCTGCTCTTCGGATAAGGCCACCGTGAGGCCATGAAGCGTCTTTTCGCTTGCGATCAATTCCAATCCCTTTGCGGCGAGCCAGCGCATCCATCTGCTTCCATCGTGCCGTACCACGTGCAGCAACAGCGACACGAAGTGCTTGGAGGGGATGGAATCCTCCTGGATATGGTTCATAACGGTCTTCATCGCCGCTATGCGGCCCTGTTTGTTGTTTTCCGGTCCGAACAGGCTTTTCTCGATCCTTTCTATTTCCGCAGGCACATCGACCCCCTCCCACAGGAAATAGCGGGCCTCTTCGCCGATTTCATCGTTCATGATCTCCTCGAGGTATCCGCCTTGCACGGCGCGCGCTATATCGAACGTAGTGACATAAAAGCCTAAAGACGACATCCCGTCACGCAGGTCGTTCAGGGTCACGCCCGCCTGCCAGTGGGCCCGGTCGTTCATCAGTAGAAAATGGACGACCTGGCTGACGCTGTCTTCGCCGGAATCGCGTTCTCTTCCCAATTCCAGGATCACCTCACTCCTATAGCTTTCCGGGACATCCATACTGTATAAGAGGCTTCGTAACGCCGCATTCCTGCATCGAAGAGGGAACGTGTCTTTGTGTGCAAGGAGATGCTCGATGACCGCCGGGCTGATAGTCGCCGTCACACCCGACGCAACCGGCACTCCGAGGTCACGGTTTCCCTTGCTCCAGACAGGCCGGCTACAGCTGCGGATTTCATCCCGTAAGGAAAGACCCGCCCAGCGGAAGAAGAGGTCGGCAAAATACCGCACCCTTCGTTCGGGGCACAGTAAAGCCGCGCTTTCCATGCTGACTTCAAGAGCCAGTTCTCCCTCAAAGGTAAAGGTGGGGCAATAAATGCCGAACGGTCTGTCAAAATCCCGGTGGGTGTCCGAACCGGGGGACCGTTTCAGCGGGAACGGTTTGTAGTCGGTGCTATTCAGGTCTCTGACGATCCGGTTTATCGCGTCCCTGTTCTTTTCATCGCAATCGAGCAGTTCTATCCCGCTGAAACCGGGATACGTCTTGCCTTTGTACGGGTACCGCGCATATCTGCGCAGCACCTCGGCTATTTTAATCTCATCCCACTGGTCTTTACGCAGGGGATGCTCGTAGAGCGGATGGGCAAAAATGAGGTGGAAATTATTTTCGATGCGGAATTCGATAGCCTGCTTCAGGTTGAAATGACCGTCTTTCTCGTAATCCTTCGGCAACAACCCCAGCAATTCATCCCTGATCGAAGGCATATCATCGAAGACCACCGTGCCGTCTCCTTCCGGGCCGTGCTTCCGGAAGATCGCCTTCGTCAGGTCGAGAAGCCTACGCGCACCAAGCGGATGATACTCAAGCACGTCTTCACTGCTTATTGCGCGCTCCGGATGTTTTTTGTTGAACCTGGTACGAACGACCTCCATTACTTCCACTGCCCGTGCGCGCTTTATCTCTATTCCTTCGAGCCTGTTACTCTCCTGCATGGCGTTCAGCCAGTTGAAAAATGAAGGATTGTCGCCTTTCCAGAGAAGCAGAGAATGCATTTTCTCCGCTCCCACCTCAAAGGTGAACACGGTAAGCTCCATGCCGGGGATCAGCTCGATATCCCCGAGGATCGCGGCGGCCTGCGCGCCCTCCCAAACGCCGTCGAAGGTGTTGTGGTCGGTGATCGCCATGACGGAAAGCCCCTTGAGCCAGTAGCGCAGGACCAGGTGGGTGGGCGTGAAGCGGCCGTCGGAATAGATCGTGTGGGTGTGCAGATCCATCCTTCCCTTCATATTGAAATCCCTGTGCACATATCCCGCCCTGTACATCATTTTGAATTTTTCGAGCGCCTTAAGCCGTTCCTGCGGCCGGATGTGCCAGTATTCGATCGTGGACTTGATCCAGAGCAGGAAGATCTCAGCGGTCAACCGCTGCTTTTCCTCACAGCACGAAGCCCCGGCTTCGCCGAGCATGCAGGAAAGCAGGTCCTTCTTTGATCTGATGATAAGGAGCTTGACAAGATACAGCGGCAGGTACACGATCCCGTTCTCTTCTATCCAGACGATCCCTTCTTCTTCGGATTTGTCGAGCCACAGGAAAGGATGCGCCCTGGGCTCGACTGCATCTTCGGGCATGACAATCCGGATATTCTCGGAGTCAAGGATATCGGCAAACTTTGCCTGCTCGATCTCCCGGCGGGCCTTGTCGGGAAGCCGCGCGTACGCCATTGCCCGGCCGTCCCGCTTGGCCTGTTCGAATCTTCCCTTTGCCTCATCCGCGAATTTGTCTGAACTCCTGAATCCCTTGCCATTGAGCGTCCATCCGAACGCCTGCCGCTGCCCGACGCTTCCGCCGTCGGCGCGACGCCTCAACTCCTCCATTATCCCCTGCAGCCGCGGGCTGTCTACCTGCGGGACCCGGTTAAGCA
>JAQTMD010000132.1 GCA_028714595.1 Candidatus Omnitrophota bacterium | reverse complement strand
AACTGGCCAGGGATGATCGCTTTGAGTCGATCGTTCTCTTCAAGAACAACGGCCCCAATGCCGGCACTTCGCTGCGCCACCCGCATTCACAGATCGTGGCGATGCCGGTCACGCCGCGGACGGTCAGGGACCGGCTCGAGATCGCCAGTGCGCATTTTGATGAAAAGGGAAGCTGCCTTTATTGCGATATGATCGCGGCCGAAAAGCAGGAAGGGGAGCGTGTTATCCAGGAGTCAGATAATTTCGTGGTTTTTACGCCGTTTGCTTCCCGTGTTCCGTTCGAGACCTGGGTATTGCCGAAAAAACATAGTTCCAATTTTGAAACGATACCAGTCGAGTTGTGCCGGGAGCTGGCCGGGGTAATGCAAGCTATCCTACAGAAGCTGCACCGGACGCTGAACAATCCTGACTTCAATTACGCGATCTTCTCCGCTCCCTGCAAGGAGCATGGTCTGGAATATTTCCACTGGAACCTGAAGATCTTCCCGCGGGTCACGAGCCAGGCCGGTTTTGAGGTCGGCTCGGGGATGATGATCAACACGGTTGTCCCAGAAGCCGCGGCCAAATATTTGAGAGAGGGGGAAAAGAAATGAACAGAAGGATGATCGTTTTACTGGTGGCGGCGGCAGTGGTGGCGGCGGGTGCGTTTGCCTGGTATTATATCGCCCAGTACCTTGATCAGGGATTGACCGCTTCGGGAACGATCGAGGCGACCGAAGTGGTGGTCAGCAGTAAGGTTGCCGGCCATGTTTTGCAACTCAATTGTGACGAGGGGGACACGATCAAACAGGGTTCGGTGATCGCCCAGATCGATCCGACCGATGCGCGGGCGGCACTGCTCAACGCGCAGGCCAGGTATGACGAAGCGAAGAGCGATTATGGTCGCAGCAGCAAACTGTTTGTCGGCAAGATGATCAGCGAGCAGCAGTATGACGCCGCGAAAGCGAATTACGAGGCCGCCCAAGCGGCGCTGGCCCAGGCCAAGGATGGCTATGATAATACTGACATCACCGCACCGCTCACCGGGACTGTCCTGGTCAAGGCGGTCGAAGTGGGCGAATTGGCCAACTTCGGCACGCCGATCGTGACGCTGGCTAATCTGGAAACGCTCAAGCTGATCGTTTATCTGGGTGAAAAGGATATCGGCCAGATCAAGCTGGGCGATCCGGTCACCGTCCAGGTCGACGCTTTCCCCAAGGAAAAATTCACCGGCAAGATCACTCATATCTCGGACAAGGCGGAATTCACCCCCAAGGCGATCCAGACCAAGGATGAACGGACGACGCTGGTCTTTGGCGTCAAGATGGAGATCCCCAATCCCGACCAGAAACTTAAGCCGGGCATGCCGGCCGACGCTTATTTCTGATGGAATACGCGGTCGAAGCGCGGGCGCTGACCAAGAAATTTGAGGCGGTCACGGCGGTCTCCGGGCTGGATCTGCAGGTCAAGCCAGGCGAGATCTTCGGCCTGGTAGGGCCGGATGGGGCTGGGAAGACGACGACACTGCGCATCCTCTCGACTGCCATGGAACAGACCAACGGTGAAGCTTTTGTCCTTGGCCTCAACGTTAAAAATCAGGAAGAAGCGATCCGCGACCGGATCGGCTATATGCCCCAGCGCTTCAGCCTTTACGGCGACCTCTCGGTCCAGGAGAACATCGATTTCTTTGCCGATATCTACGGCGTGCCCAGGGGCGAGGAGCGGCAGCGGAAAGCGGAGGAGCTGCTCAAATTCACCGGTATGCTCCAGTTCACCGCGCGCCGGGCGGCCAAGCTCTCCGGCGGGATGTACAAGAAACTGGCGCTCGCCTGCATGCTGATCCACACGCCCGAAGTGCTCTTCCTCGATGAGCCAACTCTCGGTGTTGACCCGATCTCCCGCCGCGAGTTCTGGCGCATTCTCTATGGCCTTAAGGGGGTAACGATCATTGTCAGCACGCCTTACATGGACGAAGCGGAGCGCTGCAACCGGATCGGGCTGGTCCGTGACGGTAAGCTGCTGGCCTGTGACACTCCTGAAGAGATCAAGAAACGCGCCGGGGCCAAGAAGCTGGAAGAAGCTTTCATCAGCCTGGTGGAGAACAAGGCATGAACGCGATCGAGGTCAAGGAGCTGGTCAAAAAGTTCGGCGCGTTCACCGCGGTCAACAAGATCAGCTTCAACGTTGGCCAGGGGGAGGTTTTTGGCTTCCTGGGGCCGAACGGGGCGGGAAAGACGACCACGATCCGGATGCTCTGCGGGCTGATCGACCCGACAGCGGGGGGCGCCCGGGTCGGCGGCTTTGAAGTTGGCAAGCAAAATGACCAGATCAAGCAGAACATCGGCTACATGTCGCAAAAGTTCTCGCTTTATGACGACCTGACCATCGAGCAGAACATCGAGCTCTACGCCGGGCTGTACCAGACCGACCCCGGGAGCCGCCAGCAGAAAAAAGCGGAGATACTGGGTATGGCGGACCTGGTCGGAAAAGAAAGGATACTGGCCGGTGACCTGGCCGGGGCGCTCAAACAGCACCTGGCGCTCGGTTGCGCTATGATCCATGACCCCAAGATCATTTTTTTGGACGAGCCGACCGCCGGGGTCGACCCGATCTCCCGCCGCGGCTTCTGGCGAGCGATCGATACCGTGGCGAAACGCGGCGTGACGGTCCTCGTTACTACCCACTATATGGACGAAGCGGAGCGCTGTGACCGGATCGCCATGATCAGCGCCGGCGACCTGATCGGCCTCGATTCACCGGCCAACCTGAAAGCGGCGATCTCCGGGGCGCTGCTCGAGATCGAATGTGATAATGTCATGATCGCGCTCGAGGCGCTGCGCGGCACAAAAGTTGCCAGCGATGTTGCGCTTTATGGCGTTTTCCTCCATACCATGGTCGAGAACGAAGGGGCGAGCGAGGAGATCAGGGCGGTCCTGACCGGCAAGGGGTTGCATGTTGCCCGGATAGAAAAGATCACTCCCTCGCTCGAGGACGTTTTTGTCTTCATGGTGGAAAAAGCGGCCAGGCAAAAAGCCCAATGATCGGACAAGTCTTCTCCCTCAAGCGGCTCATGCCGATCGTCAAGAAAGAGTTCACTCATCTGTTCCGCGACCCGCTGACGCTGGCCATGATGGTCGCCCTGCCGGTGCTGATGCTGATCCTTTACGGCTACGCCGCTTCTTTTGATGTGCGCAATGTCCCGCTGGGGATTTATGACCAGAGCAAGACCCAGGAAAGCCGTGCTTTTATCGAGCGGTTTACCAGCAGCGGTTATTTCCAGCTGATCGAAGAGTTCAAGTCGACCGAGCAGTTCCAGGACCGGATGGATGCCGGCAAGGTCCGGGTGATCATCAATATCCCGACCGATTATGCCCGTAACCTGATCTCTGGCAAGCAGGCGCAGGTCCAGGTGCTGGTCGATGGCTCTGATCCGACCTGGGCGTCGTCGGCCATCGGTTATGTCAGCGGCATCTTCCAGCAATATTTTCAGGATAGGGTCAAGGCCGCCTTTGTGAAAGCGGGCCTGGCGCGGGCGGCGCGCGACCCGATCGAACTGGTCCAACGTATCTGGTATAACCCGGACCTGAAGGGGGTCAACTTTTATATTCCCGGCCTGATCGCGGTGATTATGATGCAGATCTCGGCCACGCTCACTTCGCTGGCGATCGTCTCGGAAAAAGAGCAGGGGACGATGGAAGGGCTGGTGGTCAGCCCGGTCCGGAAGAACGAACTGATGCTCGGCAAGGTGCTCCCTTACGTCATCGTTGCTTTTCTTGACGTCATTATCGTGACGATCGTCGGTTATTTGCTTTTCGGCGTGGTCGTCAAGGGGAATTACCTGCTGCTCCTCTTCAGCGCTTTTGTCTACTTGCTGGGGGCGATGGGTTTTGGCATCCTGCTGTCCACCTCGGCCAAGTCGAGCCAGGAAGCGATGCAGATGGCGACGCTGACGACGATGCTCCCCTCGATCTTGCTTTCGGGCTTTATCTTCCCGATCGGCAACATGCCGTGGGCGCTGCAAGCGCTTTCCCTGATCATCCCCGCCCGGTATTTTATCGAGATCCTGCGGGCCATCTACCTGCAGGGGGTGGGCTTGATCTGCTTCTGGCAGCCGTTCCTGATGATGTCGGCCTTGACAGTGCTGAACCTGTACGCCAGCACTAAAAGCTTTAGGAAACGCCTTGATTAGACGATTATTAGATAACCGGGTAGCCCATTTCGTGCGGAAGGAATTCCGGCAGCTGTTCCATGATCCGCGGATGCTGGCGATCGCGGTCCTGGCGCCGGTCCTCCAGCTGATCATCCTCGGTTATGTCGCTTCGACTGACATCAAACATGTCAGGACAGTGGTATTCGACGAGAACAGATCATCGTACAGCCGCGCTTACCTGCAAAGCCTGGCCAATTCCGGCTATTTTGACCTGGACAAGTATGTGGACAGCGACAAGAAGATCGCTTGGCTGATCGACAGCGACCAGGCGGACGTCGGACTGCACATCCCGTATGATTTCAACCAGCGGATCGTGCGCGGCGAGACCG
>JAQTMD010000131.1 GCA_028714595.1 Candidatus Omnitrophota bacterium | reverse complement strand
CCTACACGACGCTCTTCCGATCTCTCCAGCGACAACGAGATCATCACCATGCGCGCAAGCGGCATCCACCCCGTGCGCATCATCGCGCCGCTTTTGACGCTGGGGCTCGTCTTAAGCACGCTCATGGCAGTGGTCAATGACCGGGTCATCCCCTATGCGCACTATGCCTCGCGTAAGACCCTGCTGGACGTCGGCATAAGAAATCCGGCGGCGGCGCTTGAGCCCGGGGTGTTCATCAACTCCTTTGACCGCTATATCCTGTTCATCTACGCCATCGACGGCTATAAACTGCAGAACGTCAGGATCTACGAACCCCAGGGGGACGACAGGCCCACGCGCATCATCGTGGCAAAACGCGGGGAATTCCTGCCCCTGCCCGAGCAGAACATCGTGAAGCTCAAGCTCATGGACGGCACGGCCGACGAGCCCGATCCCGAACATCCCGACACCTTCTACAAGCTCAATTTCAAGACGTACTTCATGACCCTCAATTTCGCCCAGCTCTCCAGTTCCGGAAAACTCGAGAAAAAACCCAAGGACATGACCATCGACGAACTGTCCCGCGAGGCCCGGCGGCTGAACAACGAGGGCATCGACTCCACGCCCATGACCGCGGAGATCCATAAAAAGATATCCCTGGCCTTCGCATCCTTTGTCTTCATCATCCTGGGCCTGCCGCTGGCAGTGATCACGCGCCGCAGGGAAAAATCCATCAACTTCGGGATCGCCTTTATCATCGTCGGCGTGTATTACCTGCTTCTGCTCGGGGCGGAGGCGCTCACCATGCAGGGTTTGGCGGAGCCGGTCATAGCGCTCTGGATGCCCAACCTGCTGCTCGGCTCGATCGGGATCTATCTTACCTACCGGCTATGCGCATACTAGACCGTTACATCGCAGGCTCCATCCTGCAGATATTTTTTCTCTGCCTGGCCACCTTTTTGTTCCTCTTTATCATCGTAGACCTCTTCTCGCACCTGGACATCATCCTTGAGAACAGGGTAGGCCTTGCCCTCTTACGGCAGTATTACCTGACGCTTTTGCCGGCGGTCTTCATCCAGGTCACGCCCTTCGCCTGCCTCCTGAGCTCGCTCTATACCTTCGCCAGGCTCAACCACGATAACGAGATCGTCGCCATGCGTTCGTCGGGCTTAAGCATCTTCCAGATCACCAAGACCGCCATCGTCTTCGGCTTCATCGTCAGCATCTTCGTGTTCTGGCTCAATGACCGGATCGCGCCCGCCCTGCGCTACCGCAACAGCCTGCTCAGAGAACGCATGGAAAACGCAAGCCCCAAGCCCAGGAGCCAGGGGCCGCAGGTCCTCAAGAACCTGACCATCTACGGCACGCGCAACCGCCTCTTTTACGTGAACAAGTTCGACACCGCCAAAAACGAGATGGAAGGCATCATCATCCTGGAGCACGACGTAGAGCAGAACATCATCAGGAAGATCGTGGCGCGCAAAGGCGTCTATCAGGACGGGATCTGGAAGTTCTTCCAGAGCATCACCTATATCTTCGACGAGAACGGGCAACTCAAGGTCGCCCCGCAGTTCGCCGAAGAAGAGGTGGCCCCCATTACCGAGACGCCGAAAGATTTCATCACCCAGCGCCAGAGCACGGATTTCATGAGCCTGTCCCAGATCGAGGACTATATCTGGCGGCTTTCAAAAAGCGGGGCATCCGCGGCGATACGCAGCCTGAAAGTCGACTACTACGACCGTTTTACCATGCCGCTGACGAACCTCATCATCATCATCCTGGGCATACCGTTCGCCCTGCGGATCCGGCGCAAGGCAACGGGACTCTCGTCTTTCGGCATCTCGATCGCCGTCGGTTTCATCTATTATGTCTTAAACGCCATAAGCCTTGCCCTGGGCAAGGCCGGCATCCTCTCTCCGCTCCTGGCGGTTTCTATCAGCCACCTGCTGGTGCTCCTCTGGAGCATCTACCTCATCGGGACCCTGCCGTAAAATCAGAAGGGGACATTTCTCATTTTTCTCGCAGACTAATCGAGTGAAAAAGGAGAAGTGTCCCCATGCTTTTTTACTTGTCGATGTAAACGCGGGGGATGCGGCTGCCTAAACCGCAGACGATCTCATAGGGGATGGTCCCTGCAAGGCGGGCTACTTCTTCGGTGGTGACGACCTCTTTTTTCTGGGAGCCGATCAGGACCGCTTCGTCGCCGACGCGCACCCGGGTATTGCCGACATCGACCATGATCTGGTCCATGCAGACCCTGCCGCTTATCCTGAAACGTTTGCCTTTGATGAGCACGAATCCTTTGTTGGAGAGGTTACGGGGATAGCCGTCGCCGTAACCGATGGGCAGGGTGACGATCGTGGTCTTTTTCGGCGTGACATAGATGTGGCCGTAGCTGATGCCCCTGCCTTCGGGCAGGCGTTTGACGTACAGGACCTTCGTCTTCAGGCTCAAGACCGGCTTGAACCGCACGCCCATCCCTTCCTGAGGGTGCAGGCCGTAGAGGACAAGGCCCGGGCGCACCATGGTAAAGTGGCCGTTGCGATAGGCGAGCAAACCCATGCTGTTTGCGCTGTGCACCAGCGGCACCTCGATGCCGCCGGAACGAAGGTCCTGGACCAGGCGATTGAACAGCTCGATCTGATGATGGGTGAATTCCCAGTCCATGTCGGCAAAGGCAAAATGGGTGAACAGCCCTTCTATCTTGAGCCGGGCGAGCCTGACGATCTTTCCGACCAGCGTGCGCGCCTCGTCCTGTTCCACGCCGATCCTGCCCATCCCGGTATCGACTTTGATGTGGACGCCGATCCGGCGCCTGCGCCGTCGCGCCTCGCGGTCCAGGGCCCTGGCAAAATCAAGGGTGCAGACGGTCGGCACGAGGTCCCACGTAAACAGCGGCGGGATATCCTCTTTCAGGATCAATCCCATAACCAACACGGGCAGCCTGATGCCGTGTTTGCGCAACTTGATGCCTTCGTCTATGGAGGCGACCCCGAACCAATCCACGCCGCAGGCGACGAGCTTCCGGGCCACGGGGATCAGTCCGTGGCCGTAGGCATCGGCTTTAATGGTGGCCATGATCCTGGTCCCCCGGTCCAGGCGCCTTCGAATCTTGCCGAAGTTATACGCCAGGGCGCGCAGGTCCACGTCGGCCCACGTCGGACGGAAACCGATCTTTTTCTTCGGGTATCTCATGGCCCTCTACGGTTTGGGGCGGATCTGGCACTCTTTCGGATACAGGTAGAGCGGCTGCACGGAATCCGCATCGCCGACGGCTTTTCGCCTGACCGCTTCCCGCACCTCTGCCAGCATGCAACGGACGCCGGGTTTCCAGTAATCTTTATCGAGGAACTGCGCCTGTCTGAATTTTTCGCGCAAGCGGCCCGCGCAGACGTTCAGGCCGTCGCCGAGAAAAGCGGTCTCCGGGAGCGCAGAAGCCGGAAGCCGCGTTCTGACCGCGCCTGCCAGGTCATCTGCGTTTACCAGGAGATACGCGCTCAGCCGTTTCCGGGTCCCCCCGCGCAGGGCATACACCGCGGCGTAGAGCAGATCGCGCCTGGCATCGACGACCGGCACGCAAAAAGCCGCCTTGCCTTCTGCGTTGCCTGCCAGGATGTCGAGGCTGGCAATGCCGGCGAGCGGAATGTCGAGCGACCAGCTGAAGGCCTTCATGGCGGCCATGCCGACCCTGGTGCCGGTGAACGAACCCGGGCCGCGGCAGACGGCAAAATAATCGAATGCGTCGAGCTTGAGGCCGCAGGCGTCGACGACCCGCTTGATGGTAGGGACGAGCGCCCCGGACAGGCGCGTGCCGACATCCAGGCTGTACTCGTATTCCCGACCGCCTCCCGCGGCAACTCCGATGCACAAGCGGGGGCTTGCGGTATCAACGCATAGTATCTTCATGGATTTTCCCGAGCAGTGTGCGAAAGCGGCTGCCGTGCGCCGTAAACGCGAGCCTGCGTTGCGTCCGGTTTCGCACTGACAGGTCTACCTTCAAAAATTCCTTCGGCGTAAGCGAACCCATCCGGTCCGCCCATTCGATGACCGAGACGCCCGCGCCGTACACGTACTCCTCGTAGCCGATATTGACGATATCTTCGGGAGTGCGCAGCCGGTACAGGTCAAAGTGATAGAGCGGCAATCTTCCGTCGTACTGGCGAAGCAGGACGAACGTCGGACTGATCACTTCATCCTTATCCACGCCCAGGCCGGCGCAGATCCCCTTGGTAAGCACGGTCTTTCCTGAGCCCAGTCCCCCGGTCAGGCAGACGATATCGCCGGAGGAGGCATGCCGGGCGATCGCCCTGCCGATGGAGAGCGTCTCGGCGACTGAATGGGACGTCAGTTCTATCATAGTTAAAAATGCCGGAATCCTCCGGCCTCGATCCTGCGCTTCCTGCCCCGCTTGTCGACGAGGGTAGCGCCGTATTTCTGCGGAATGATCTGACCGATGGCAATAAAATCCCCTGTCCTGTCCCGCAGCCTACGGGCCCGGGCAAGCGGGAGGGTGAACAAAAGCTCAAAATCCTCTCCGCTCGTCAGGGCATCACGGATATCGCGGC
>JAQTMD010000130.1 GCA_028714595.1 Candidatus Omnitrophota bacterium | reverse complement strand
CCGGAAGCAATTCGGCAAGGTCTGGAGTTGCGTGGGTCAACGACACGGCCTCCGAAGGGAACCTGACCCTGGGCGGCGTCTTTCCCTACTGGGGCGCGCAGCTCTGGTACCACAACGCCATGCTGACAGTTGACAAGGGCCCGATTGCGAGGACGTCCAAGGTAATAGTCTGGGAAGGCGGCTGAGAAAAAGAGAGCAATGGGAAAGATTTCCGGGAGCCGGGGTTTTCCGGACCGGGGTTTTTCCGACTGGGGTTTTTCCGAAGGCTGTGACCTAAAGCTGGCTGTTAAAATCATTGCCAACCAAACCTTTTCCTGTGCAGGTGCATTTTTTTCATGGTAGAAATCGGGATTGAAAAGATTGATTTTCCAGAAGGCTGCAACATAATATTCGGCCAATGCCACTTCATACGCTCGGCAGAGCACCTCTACTCGGCCTTGGTCGAGAGCGTGCCGGGCATCAAGTTCGGCCTCGCATTTGCCGAGGCCAGCGGCGACTGCCTGGTACGGTGCGAGGGGTCCGACCCCGAGCTTAAGGCCGCGGCCGGCAGGGAGCTTGCGAAAATCGGCGCGGGCCACACATTCCTAATCATTCTTCGAAACGCGTTCCCGATAAACGTCCTGAACGCGGTCAAGCATACGAGCGAGGTCGCGAACATCTTTTGCGCAACTGCAAACCCAGTCCAAGTCGTGCTTGCGCGCACGGAGCAGGGAAGGGGAGTCCTCGGAGTCATCGACGGCAGTTCCAATAAGGGGATAGAGACCGATGCCGACGCGGCAAAAAGGCGCGAGTTCCTCAAAAAAATCGGATATTCCCCACAGTAAGGTTATTTGTTAGGTTTTTGCAAGGTATTTCCCAATGCCCGATTCCACGCCGACCGCACTTACCCCCGCCTTGGTGCAAATCCTGCGGAAAATCCCTACGCAATTCGAGGACGCGCGCGCAATCGCACAGAAGGCGGGAATAGACTACAGCTCCCTGATGAGCGCGGTCTCGTCGCTTGAGGAGGAGGGGCTCGTCGAGGTGACCCGCGAGGAAAAAAAATCAATTGTCCTTACTTCCGAAGGCGAGTCCTACCTTAACAAGGGGACGCCGGAACGCAGGTTGTTTGCAACCGTTCAGAAGAATGGCGGCAACGGCGCGGATGGCGGGATGGCTCTTGACGCAGCCTATTCCGCTGCCGGCCTTTTGGACTCCGAGAAGGGAATCGCCCTGCAGTGGGCAAAGAGGAACGGATGGCTTGACGTTGCGAAAAGCTCATCAGGGGCATCGACGGGCACGTCGGGAGCGCCGGTGTTCCGGGTTGCCAAGGCTCCTGACGAGAAGACGCTTTTTTCTTTCGAGCGCGCGCTTGCGCAGGTCCTGCAGAAGGCCGCAGTCGCGGACATCGCGCCTTCCGACCTGTCTTTGATGCTTTCGCGCAAGCTTGCTGCCGAGAAGACCGAAAAGAGCGCGAGCCTGCGCGCGACAGCTAAGGCGGCAGCTGCGATAAGCGACGCCGGAAAGACGCTCTCCGGGACAATCTCCGTGGTGACTCCCGAGCTTCTCAGGACAAAGGCGTGGAAGGGCACCGGAAAGGCATTTGAAAGATACGACCCGCTTGCGCCGTCGCCTGTTGTCTATCCGGGAAAGAAGCAGCCGCTCCGCGCATTCATAGACGAGATTCGCGACGTCTTTTTGCAGATGGGGTTTGTCGAGATAAAGGGCCCGATTGTCGAGGCGTCGTTCTGGAACTTCGACGCTTTGTACGTGCCGCAGGACCACCCCGGAAGGGAGCTTCAGGACACTTTCTACATCAAGACTCCGGAAAAGTCCGACATAAGCTCCGGCGAAAAATCCACTCTCGTTGAAAACGTCAAGAGAGTCCACCAGGACGGCGGCGATACCGGCTCGACCGGCTGGGGATACTCGTGGGACAAAGCAGTCGCCGAAAAGAACGTCCTGCGCACGCACACAACTGCCGCCACCTGCAGGCATCTCGTCAAGGCAGCCAAGGAAGGGAAGTTCCCGGTCAAGGTCTTCTGCATAGACCGGGTTTACAGGAACGAGGCAATTGACTACAAGCACTTGGCCGAGTTCCACCAGGTCGAGGGAATCATTATCGACGACGACTGCACGTTCCAGGACCTCATAGGCATGCTCAAGATTTTCTACTCCAAGCTCGGCTTTACAGATATACGCATCACGCCCTCGTTCTTTCCCTACACCGAGCCTTCGGCGCAGGTCGAGGTCTTCGACCCTGTGCGCAAGGAGTGGCTTGAGCTCGGTGGGTGCGGGATGTTCAGGCAGGAAGTGACGAGGCCGCTTGGCATAAAGCAGAACGTTGCGGCCTGGGGGCAGGGCCTTGAGCGGCTGATAATGTCGCGCGACAAGCTTTCGGACATGCGCACGCTCTACAGGAACGACCTGGATTGGATTAGGAAGGAAAGAAACTAGGAAGGAAAGAACGCGGACTATTTTTACCCTTTGGCGTAGAAGCGGATTTTTCCATCTTTTTGTATCCTTTATATATTATTACGCCCAACCTTCTCATGGCCGCCAGCCGCATGGCTGGCGGGGCTGCAGGTGGTTTTTGTGGATGTCGGTTTCAAGGGCTTCTTCCTTCTGTTCTCCCTTTTTTGCGCTACCCTGCTTGCAGGTTGCGTGACCAGTCCGGGCGGGCAGGGTACCGACGTGACTGCCTTTGCATCCTCGATTCCGGAGGTCAAGACGTTCCTTGACCAGTATCCCAACGCCAGGATAGTGGCGGCGTTTTGGGACAGCACGATGGTCGAGAACAGCATCGCTTCCATCCGGGCCGACTGCGGCGCGCAGTTTGCAGTCGCAGACTACTACAAGGTCACGGTGACCGACCCGGCGCTGTCGCTCACGGTGTGGCTTGACAAGTCCGGCCAGAACGTCATGTGCGCGGTGAAGAGCTCGACAAGCACGGCTACGCCCACCAACACAAAAAAAGGGACGATCACAGCGACAGAAACCGTGATGCCCCCGGCATCCGCCACTTCAACACCGAACAACGACGCGTCTGGTTCTTGTGTTGCTGAAGGCGGGACGGTTGCGGTCGGACCCAATTCGCCATCATGTTGTGCCGGTTTGGAGCTCGTGAAGCCTACTGGGGGTTCGAGGGGAACTTTGGGCACTTGCGAGAAACCAAAGCCTGCCTGTGTAGGTGTTGGCAAGGCGGTTGCAGTCATTTCTCCCCGGCCAGAGTGCTGTGCCGGCTTGGTATTGAAACCGTATACCGGGACGATGGACGGAATTGCAGGCACTTGCGAGTACCCGACGACCCTTATCAACGGAAAATGCGGCTCGTCTAATAATCAACTCTTTGATTCCAAGAACAAAATCGGTCTTGAGACCAGCATGTTGTGCTCTGCAGGCGGCTGGAACAGCACGATTACCGGCCCGGACTACGGCCCCTGGGGCTGGGTCTGCTACGGCTACAACGGCGGCTCCAACGATACCTGCACAGCAGGCCAGGATGGTGCCTGCGGCCCGCTGAACGGGAAATCCTTTGATTCCGCGCCAACCGGGGAGTGGTACGATTTCTGTTCCCTGGGCAAGCCTTCCTCGGTTACTCCTGTTTCCGGGTCAGACTCCGCCTGGACGTGGACTTGCGCCGGTTCCCTGAAAGGAACCCCGAAGACGTGTTCTGCTAAACTAGCCACTACGAAAGTTGCCGGCGCCTGCGGCTCGTCGGACAAGAAGTTCTTCAGCTCCAGGAGCGGCATAGGCCCGGAGCTTTCCAAGTTCTGTTCCGCAGGAAGCTCGAGCCGGGTAGTTTCCGGCCCTGATTACGGCCCGTTCTCGTGGTACTGCAACAGCACCAGCGGCGGGTCGAATGCAACCTGCACTGCGGGGCAGAATGGCGACTGCGGCAATGCGGACGGGAATTATTACTGGCCTTCGCAGTTTTCGGCTTTCGGGCAGTGGGACCTCTGTTCCGGCGGCATCAATTCCACCCCTTCGGGTTCCGATTCTTGGTCTTGGTATTGCAATGGGACCAATGGCGGTTCCAATGATTCCTGTTCGGCCAAGGTGCTGGTTGAACAGCCCAAGGTAAACGGCGCCTGCGGTTCTGCCAGCGGGACGGTCTTGGCTTCCAAGAACAACATCGGCCCCGAGAACAGCAAGTTGTGCTCTGCAGGCGGCTGGAACGGCACGATTACCGGCCCCGACTACGGCCCGTGGGGTTGGGTCTGCTACGGCTCTAACGGCGGCACCAACGATTCCTGCGTTGCTGGCCAGAATGGCGCCTGCGGCAATGCGAATACGAATTACTATTGGTCTTCCCAGTTTGCGACTTTCGGGCAGTGGGACCTCTGTTCCACAGGCAAGCTTGGCGCGGTCTCCGGCGGGACTGTTGGTCCTTGGTCTTGGCATTGCAATGGGACTAGTGGCGGTTCCAACGCGTCTTGTTCGGCCAAGGTGCTGACCGGGTCCAATGCCCCGGTCAACGGTGATTGTGGCTCCGCAGACAAGGGCGTGTTTGCCTCTAGGAATGATATCAACATGCAGGCCAATACCATAGAGTGCACCGCCGGGACTCCGTCCGGGTATGTCACCGGCCCGGATTACGGCCCGTTCACTTGGTTCTGCAACGGCACCTATGGCGGCTCCAACGCTACGTGCACTGCAGGACAGAATGGTGCGTGTGGCAATGCGA
>JAQTMD010000129.1 GCA_028714595.1 Candidatus Omnitrophota bacterium | reverse complement strand
TGGCATAACTACGCCATGAAAGCCGCTGAAATCCGATTCATCAAGGGCCGGGTGCGGTTTGTCGGGTACGACGCGGAGGGCAACCAGATCAAGAACTCCCCCACGTTCTCATCGTGCGTGGTGATATTCAACCGTGATAACACCGGCCCGTATCCGTGGCCCCGAATCGGCCCGACGATTGAACAGCCAAAGAAAGAGAAGGCGGCGTCCGGCATCCCGAATCAGCAGCGATCAGCAGGGCCGGGCAGTATACCAGCAGGAGCAGGAAAAAGGAGGAGCGTGAAGGAAGCATGACGGATCACTGTCATATTGAAATCAGGATTGAACTGTATAATCAGTTCAAAATGTCCGAGAACGGAGAAGGCGAACGGATATCAAAACGCATCGAAGAGGCGGCGAATAAGATTCTGGCAAACGAAGGATTTTTCCCGCACGATTATTTCATCTCAAAGAGTGTGATGCCATGACCGCCCAGCAGCAGCCGGAGCCGGGAAAGCACTGCGGGCATGAAGGCCCCATCTTCGAGGAACAGAAAAAACCGAGAGGATATTGCGATAATACATTCCTTGGAAAGAAGTGCATCCATTCGTCGTCTGAATATTATTGCATAGAAGACGGAAACGATTGTGATTCCGGATTCAACTATTACTGTAATCACCCATCTGTTGGAAAGAAGAAGACGCCCGCACATCATGGGGAGGTTCCGGATTGGTGCCCGTGTGAGCACGACACCCGCCAGCGCAAGGGAACGCTTTCGGAATATCTGGGATCGTGCTCTATGCGTGAACTTGCCGAGTATGTAATCTCAACAATGGGTCGTGGTTTCGGCGAGTGTGATTCTTGCCAGAAGGATGCGCTTGAAGCACTCCGTTCCCGCCCGCTCTCGTGCATGGAGAGGAACGGGGCGCAGGGACAGCGCAAAGAGATTGACGATGTAATCTGCATCAATGAAATCTCGCTTGCCTTGAAGCGATTCCGCGACGGTAAACTTCAAGAGATGGTTGCAGTTAAGAAAATCTGGTCTCTCTTTGAGGAGATGCAGGCACAGCCACAGGATGCAGCAGCAGGGAACATGACCGAACCCCGAAACCCTCAGATGCGCTGTGCCGCGTTCCATCGCCTAAGTTGTGTTATTCCTCCGAATTGCTATAATTGCGTTCATCGCAGTGGATGGCCCACATATCTTTTCGGGCATAAAGACTGTAAGAATTTTGTGAAAATGCCGCCGGGAACAGTGCAGGAGTTTGGATTCACATGATCCCCGCTTCCCCCGCCCCCTCTGCAACTCCCCCGGCCCCCATCACCCCTGCGCCCGTGTCCACGCTGATCGCCGTCCGGCCCGATGGCAGCGAAGATCGCACATGCGGCAAATGCGGCGCTGAGTACTGGTTGCCGTTCCCGTATGAGAAATGCAATGTAGCCGGCCGGGATATGTGCGCCGATTGCCTGCATAAGGAGCAGTACCGGCGACTGGAAGAAGAAAAGGAGGCGAACTACTAAATGATGTCAAAATGTGCTAAATTAGTAGTTCGTTCGACGGCGGAAAACAGGGAGGTGTGAGAACTGACAGCAAAAGACGAACCAACCTTACGGAGAAAATGGGTGTATTCTACCAGGACCAGGGCCGGCAAACTGACAGCGCATATGATCAGCGGGCCGGACCCAGATAAGCCCGGGTACTATCTGACGTTCTGCGGTAAGCATATGAAAGTCCGGGTCAGTGATCCGGATCAGGTCATGGGCGAGGACTGGTGCCCGCTGGACCACCCGAAACACTCCTGCCCCAGGTGCCTGAAGTGGTGGGAGGCGGTACGGACAGGGAAGCACGGCCGGAAGAAGGCGGCCGCGTCGGCAGACTAATCCTCCTCTCCGTCCTCTCGTTCAACAAAGATATGCCCGCAGGACTGGCATTGCCACGCCTGCCGGCGCTTACCTTTCCGCATCCTCATCCCTGCTTTTGTCATGCGCTCGGAGCATTTCGGGCACTGCATACTATTTACCTCCTGAAATGTAAAAAAGGGGATTAAAAATCGTCTGGATAGTTGCTTTGGTATGATAGCCCACGGCGTTCAAGTTCAGCATCCCCGTATAGGAAACGGTATGCCCGCTCATCTTCGGTGTTTTCAGGGAGCCTGTCAATCGGTAAACGCTGGCGCATCTGACTGGTCGTTTCTACCATCTTTTTCACTCCTCCCGTTTTGGGATGATCAGTAATAGGACGCCCAACTATTTATATGTATGTATGTCTGTATGTAGTTACACTAGATAACCCCATCCCGCCGCAACGTGCCGCATAATGCCGCACAATGCCGCATGTAACCGGATAACGCCTTAAACAGCCGGTCTGCCCGCCTTTATCCTTTCTCACCGATATTCTATTTTTTAATAAATGCTCCGGCAGATTGTCCGGGGCAACACAACAAGGAAGTGTACACTCAAATGGTATCAGTTGAAATCCCCGAAGTATGGCAGGGCGATCTTACCGCCCCTGAAGATCAGGACACGATCCAGCTCTCGCAGAAAGAGATGGCACAGAACCCTGACGTTGAAAAGGTCAATTTCACCGTCAAGTACGATGTTACTGACCTGAACTACGCCGCCAATGCGTCCATTGCGATTGTCTTTGACAAAAAGACCGTCGTTTACCAGACGAATCTCAAAGGCGTGCAGGGTGAAGCCTCCGCGTCGTTCCGGCTGCCGTTCCTGCCGAAGTACGCGAACCAGAAGAAGAGGGGCAAGCACCTGCTTGATATCGTCGTGAAGATCCGCCCGCAGTGGTCCGTGTGGCACTTTGCGGACAACTACCAGGACTTCCAGAAACTCGTTGCCGTAGCTGAGGGCAGCACCAGCCGGTACGTCGAGATCGGAGAGTGAGGCGGCGGCGCATGGTTGACCAGAGATGGATCGTCAAGTATCCGCACCTCTACGGTCCCGGCGCGAAAGACCCGGACGGCGGGCAGGGTAATGCAGAGGTTGACGATCTCGTATCAAAACTCATGGCGAAGTACACCGGCTACGGTGGCACCTTCAGCACATGGAGCGAGCGTCACGCCTTCATCACGGCAGCCAATATAGGGTATATTGACGTTGCCTGCTCCTCTGACGTTCCCCCGGTGCCGGAGTTCTGGATTGGCGAAGGCCATTACTGGCTGACCGGGATCACGATGGGCCGTGCAGCCCGAAAAGTCGAAGAGGCCGCGCCGTCACTGAAGGCATACGCCGCGATCTTCACCGGCGGAGCGGTTGCCGGCAACATCCCACAGATCCTCAAAACCGTATTCGGAGTATCGCTATAATGACCACCCATTCCCGCCGCTCTGTGGAGCGTACCGAGGTTCATGACCAGGGGCGGGACTTTCCCTATACCGGATCAGCACCATCAGGCAACCACCTCACCACTCTCCTGCGCTGGTCCGGTATGGGGACTATTTTCGACAATGCTATCGCACGACTCACCTCAAGACCATCACCCTCTCAGGGCAGCCCCGAACAGGCGCACCACTCCTTTATATTCAACAGGCCCGGCTCGCACCCGGCCCGGGGCGTAACGTGAAACATGACAATGAAGGATCAGACACCGGAAGAACGAGAAGCCGGTCTTATTCGTATCGGAACAATCTATCAAAGGACGGACTGCAAAACGGCGGCGGCGCTTGTCACAGTGGCCGGTGTTGCTTATCAGTTCGCCGATCCTCTGGCGCTGGCAATGATGCTGAAACGGCATTGCAGCGAGTGGCACTTGGCGGAGAACAGCAGTATCAGGGAGCGTGAATGATGACCTCCGGCATCCTCTACGCTGACACTCATCCGGCGCACTGGTATCGCTGGTATTACCTCTCGCAGGTGATCCCGGAGGAATCACTGATCATGGGCTATCAAGTCCCTACTTGGGAGGTATGGATACCTTGAACGTTATTTCCCGCATCTGGAAAGCGATCCGGAACGCAGAGCCGGAATACCCGCACGTACCGAACACCGCCGATCTTGAAGGTGATGATATGGAAGACAAACCCGGGATTGAGTGCCGGTGGATCGAAGTCAACATCCGGTGCAAAAGCCCGGTTAACGAGGGCGAGAATATGCCGGCAGGATGCGACGCCCGATGTCCGGCTCGGGTGGCAAACGAGCACCGGGCAGTACAACGGGAACAGGAAAATATGAGGTTTTATCAGTGAGCTACAGAAAGGAGAACCCGGCCACGGTAAAGCGCCGGAACGCCAGGCCCGATCGTAAACAGAAACGGCAGGTGCAGGGCAATCTCTACATGAAGAACAATCCTGAGAAAGCGGCGGCATACTATCGAAAAACAATAGCGAAAGGCGGCCGTGGTCTCTACGCCCAGATGATCGATGAGCAGCGGAAACCCATCGTCATTGAACTGGATAACGTGGCCCTTGCCGGTGATTTTCACGTACCGTTCACAAGCGAACCGCTGATGAAAGAACTATTCAAGGCAGCGGACGAGCACGGCACCAAAGATCTGATCATCGGCGGGGATTTCTGGGACTGTGATAATTATTCGAGGTTCACGCACCTGACAAGTACCCAGTGTTTCACGGAAGAGATCGAAGAGGTCCGCAAGGAACTTAAGCGCCTGCTCGCGCATTTCGACCGGCTCTATATCTGCCGGGGCAATCATGAGAAGCGGTGGATCGATCTCAATGCCGGCAAGATGGGTATGCGGGA
>JAQTMD010000128.1 GCA_028714595.1 Candidatus Omnitrophota bacterium | reverse complement strand
ACCTTCGGTGTCCTCGGCCAATTCCATTGTCTCTTCTTCCTTGCTCGCTTCCAGGATACGCTTGTACTCGATAGGCATGACCTTCACAAAATCTTTTGACTCCTCGCTGAAATTATCCAGGAGCCTTTTTGCCAACGGGCTCCTGGTATGCCGGCAGTGGCCGGCGATCATCCTGCGCACCAGGCTGCGGTCTTTGTCGTCGAGCGCCTCAAGGTTCACCATGTCGAAATTGCACCGGTACTTGAAATACCCTTCCCGGTCATAGACATAGGCGATGCCGCCGGACATGCCTGCGGCAAAATTGCGCCCCGTTCTGCCCAGGACCACGACCCTGCCGCCGGTCATATATTCGCAGCCGTGGTCTCCCATTCCTTCCACCACCGCCGACAGCCCGGAATTCCTGATGCAAAACCGTTCGCCGGCGCGGCCGCGGATGTACGCCTCGCCGCTGATCGCTCCGTAAAACGCGGTGTTGCCGATGGCGATGTTTTCCTGTGCGCTGTAGGTCGCCTCGCGGTCAGGGTACACGATGATGCGGCCGCCGGAAAGGCCCTTGCCCACATAATCATTGGCCATGCCTTCCAGCTCAAAGGTGATGCCGGGGCACAGGAAAGCGCCGAAACTCTGACCCGCTACTCCGCGAAACGTGCAATGGATCGTGTCTTCGCCCAGGCCTTTTTCGCCGAATATGCTGCACACCGAGCCGCTGAGCATTGCTCCGGCGGCCCGCTGGGAATTATTAATAGCCATGCTGATACGCGAGGGCTCTTTACCCTGCAGGGAGGCCTGCGCCTTTTTGATGAGCGCGCGGTCAAGGATATGCACAATGCCATGGTCCTGGGACACGGCGTTGCGGGTCAGGACTTCGACACCCGCCTTTGGTTGATATAACACCGCGGACAGGTCCAGATGACGCGCCTTCCAGGGAAGCCTGGTCTTGTTCATTTCCAGCGCCTCGGTCCTTCCCACCATCTCGTCAACCGTGCGAAAACCAAGCTCTGCCATGATCTGCCTGAGCTCCTCCACGACAAAATGGAAATAATTGATGACATGTTCAGGCTTGCCGCAGAACCTTTTTTCCAGCAGCTCGTCCTGCGTGGCCACGCCCAGCGAGCAGTTATTGAGGTTGCAGTGGCGCAGCATCACGCAGCCGACGCTCACCAGCGCTGCCGAGGCAAAGCCGAATTCTTCTGCGCCCAGGAGGCAGGCGATAGCCACGTCGCGTCCGGTGCGCAGTCCCCCGTCGGTCTGCAGCCGCACCCGGCTGCGCAGATCGTTCAATACCAGCGTCTGATGCGTCTCGGCAAGCCCCAGCTCCCAGGGAAGCCCGGCGTGCTTGATCGAGCTCCAGGGCGAGGCGCCTGTTCCTCCGTCTCCGCCTGAGATAAGTATCATGTCCGCATGGCCCTTAGCCACGCCTGCAGCCACGGTTCCCACGCCCACTTCAGAGACCAGCTTGACGCTAATGCGCGCTTTGGGGTTGACGTTCTTTAAGTCAAAGATAAGCTGCGCCAGATCCTCAATAGAATAGATGTCGTGGTGCGGCGGCGGCGAGATAAGCGTGACGCCGGGCGTGGTGTAACGGGTCGCGGCAATGGTCACGCTGACCTTGTGTCCCGGCAATTGCCCGCCTTCGCCCGGTTTTGCGCCCTGCGCTATCTTGATCTGCAGCTCATCGGCATTGACCAGATAATTGCAGGTCACGCCAAAGCGGCCTGAAGCCACCTGCTTGACTGCGCTGCGATAGCTGTCGCCGTTCGGAAGAGGGACAAAGCGCCGGGGGTCTTCTCCGCCTTCGCCGGTATTTGAGTGCGCTCCCATGCGGTTCATGGCCAAAGCAAGCGTACGGTGGCAGGCGCCGCTGATGGAACCGAAGCTCATGGCGCCGGTATAAAATCTGGAGATGATCTTTTCAAACGGCTCGACTTCCTTGATATCAATTGCCGCGCGAAGCTTTTTGAAATCGAACAGGCTGCGTAAAGTCGCCGGATGAGCCGACTGGTCGTTGACCAGCCGCGCAAACTCCTTATATTTATCAAGGGATTTGGTGCGCACTGCCTCCTGCAATGCCGCGATAGTCTGCGGGTTCCAGAGATGGAATTCTCCGTCGCGCTTATACTGGTACAGACCGCCGGTAGCAAGGAGGGGCCGGGACTCTGCCTGTTTGGGATACGCCTGCTGATGGCGCCTGAGCGTTTCCTCGCAGAGCACTTCCAGAGTCGCTCCTCCGATGCGCGAGACCGTGCCCTTGAAACAACGCTCTATCACCGAGCTGTGCAGGCCCAGGGCCTCGAATATCTGCGCTCCGCGATAGCTCTGCAGTGTTGAGATACCCATCTTGGAGAGGATCTTAAGCAACCCTTTATTCACTGCCTTGATGTAATTATGCTCTGCCTGTTCGGCAGTTATCGGGCTTTCATTTTCCTGTGCCGGCCCTTTTATTGCTTCAAAAGCCAGGTAGGGTTTAACGCAGTCTGCGCCGTAGCCGAACAAGAGCGCGAAATGGTGCACCTCGCGCGGCTCTGCGCTTTCCACGATAATACCGATACGCGTGCGCAAAGACCGCTCTACCAGATAATGGTGCACGGCGCCGCATGCTACCAGCGCCGGCAGCGCAGCATGAGCCTTATCCACGCCGCGGTCGCTTAAAATGATACAGGTATAACCCTGCTCAATGGCCCGGCGCGCCTCGGCACACACGCGCTCAAGCGCCCTGGAGAAATCCTTGGGCTGCGCAGCATCGAACAAAAGCGGGATGGTCCTGGTCCTGAAAGAGTTCAGCTTGATATGCCGGATCTTTTCAAGCTCGCGGTTCTCGAGCACCGGCTGCTTGATAAAAAGCTTATGGCAGTTAGCCGGCTCTTCGCCAAGCAGGTTCTTCTCCGGGCCGAGGTAGGTGGTCAGGGACATGACCAGCTCTTCGCGGATAGGATCGATGGCAGGGTTGGTGACCTGCGCAAAGAGCTGCTTGAAGTACGAATACACCGGCTGCGGGTGCTGCGAGAGCACGGCGTGAGGCGTGTCGTTGCCCATAGAGCCCACCGGCTCCTGCCCGGTCTCTGCCATGGGCTTCAGGAGCACTTTCAGGTCTTCCCTGGTGTAGCCAAATGCCTGCAACTGCGTAAAGACTTCGGGATTTTTAAGCTTTTTCTCTTTGCCTGCCTCCGGCAGGTCAGTGAGGCTGGTCATGTATTGCTCAAGCCAAGCCCCGTACGGCTGCTTGACCGAAATGAGCTCTTTAAGCTCGCGATCCTCGATGATGCGGCCGACTTCGGTGTTCACGAAAAAGAATTTTCCCGGCTCAAGCCTTCCTGATGCCAGGATATCTTCCGCAGGCATGTCAAGCACGCCCACTTCCGAGGCCATGATCACCCGCTCGTCCCTGGTGATGATATAGCGGCAGGGCCGCAGGCCGTTGCGGTCAAGCACTGCCGCCACGCGCACGCCGTCGGTAAGCACCAGCGCTGCCGGCCCGTCCCAGGGTTCGGTCATGCAGGCATGGAATTTGTAGAAACTGCGCAGCCGCTCGCCCATTGCCGTGGACTGCTCCCACGCCGACGGCACCAGCATCATCATGGCATGCGCCAAAGACCTGCCGCTTAAGACCAGGAGCTCCAGGACATTGTCCAGGGCCGCGGAATCGCTGCCGCCTTCGACGATAACAGGCTTGACGCACTTGATGTCCTTGCCGAACAGTTTGCTTGCCAGTTGTCCTTCTCGCGAGCGCATCCAGTTGATGTTGCCGCGCAGGGTATTTATCTCTCCGTTGTGCGCGAGATACCGCAGGGGTTGCGCGCGGTCCCAGGTCAGGAATGTATTGGTGGAATAGCGCGAGTGCACCAGGGCTATGGCGCTGGTCAAACGCGGGTCTGAAAGCTCGGGGAAATAATTTTTTAACTGCGTGGGCATGAGCAGGCCCTTGTAGCAGAGCGTGCGGCAGGAAAGATTGGCGATATAGAAACAACTGTCCTTGCTCAATCCTCGCTTACGCAGGCGCTCCTCAATGCGTTTGCGGATGATATAAAGCCTGCGCTCGAAATCAAGGCTGTCGTGGAGCAGCCCGTTCTCTTCGCGCGTTTTGACGGCAGCGGACTTTGCGATAAAAACCTGTTCAATGGCGGGCTGGGTCGCTCGCGCGGCAGTGCCGATGTCCGAATCATCGACCAGGACCTTGCGCCAGCCGAGAAGCTGCTGCCCTTCCTCTTTGACGATCTGCGCGACTGCCTCCTTACAGGCCCTGCGCTTTTTTGCATGAACAGGCAGGAATACCAGGCCGACGCCGTAGTCGCCGCTGCGAGGCAGTTTGATGCCCAGCTTACGGCATTCCTCAAGCAAAAAGTCATGCGGTATCTGGATAAGCATGCCTGCGCCGTCCCCTGTCCTGGGGTCGGCGCCGGTGGCTCCGCGGTGGCTCAAGCGCTGCAGGACTTCTAACCCTTGCGCCACGATATCATGCGAGCGCTTGCCTTTTACCTGACAGACAAAGCCTACGCCGCAGGAGTCGTGCTCAAAACGGCTGTCGTAGAGCCCCTGATTTTCGGGTACGCGGTTGTTCATCATCACACCTTCCACACTGTTGCGTCTATGCCCAGTTTCTTTATCTTTGCCCGTATGGTATTGCGGTTCAAACCCAGAATGCGGGCAGCCTTGAGCTGGTTTCCTTCGGTCTGCTGCAATACGTATTCGATCATCG
>JAQTMD010000127.1 GCA_028714595.1 Candidatus Omnitrophota bacterium | reverse complement strand
GGTGCGGCGGGGGTTTAACAGCGGAGTATTCCTGCCGCAGGTCGCAACCGAGACCGGCTGGACAAAAGAGGAATTCCTGTCAAACCTGTGCAGCCACAAGGCAGGGCTTCCGGCCAATGCCTGGAAGGACAAGTCCACGGAGTTGTACGTTTTTACCGCCGAAGTATTCTCGGAAAAAGAAGTCAAATAAACCGCAGGTAACTTCATGGCCAGTTTACTGACGAGTTTTTTCGTTGCAGGCGTGCTCTTTGCCTCCGGGCCGTGCATGGGAAGCTGCGGACCGCTTTTGGCGGCTTCGATCGCCGGCACCGGACGCAGCGTGGGCCAGGCGTTTGTCTTTTACGCGCTCTTTTCCCTGGCGCGGATCGCCTCCTACGTCGTATTGGGCCTGGCGGTTTTTTCGCTCGGCGCTGCGGCCGCGGGGGAACTGTTCGGTTTCGACCTTTCGCTGCCGGGAGGGGTTTTTGTGGCGCTGGTCGGCGTTTTCATGATCATGGGAACGCACATCCGTATCCCGGGATTCGGTTTCCTGCGCTCTCTTTTGGTGGAGAGCAGGCTTTCGAACCCGCTCTTCTTCGGGCTCCTGTACGGGCTGATCCCCTGCGTGCCGTTTGTGGCGCTGGTTTCCTACATCGGCCTGGTGGCAAAGACCTGGCAGCAGGCGGCAGCTTTTACTTTTGTTTTCGGCATGGGCACGTTTGCCTCGCCGCTGTTATTGATAAGCCTTTTTTCGGGTTTCATACCGGGGTTCCTTAAAAACCGGCGCGATCTCTTTGCCGGTATTATCAGGATCGGAAGCGGATGCCTGTTGCTCGTGCTGGCGTTCGGACTGATGATGAGGTGAGCTGCATGCATCGTTTTTTCTGCGAATCAAAAAACATATCGGGGGGACAGGCTGTTGTCGCCGACGCAGGGCAGCTGCACCATATCCGCGACGTCCTGCGTTTTAAGGCAGGCGAGACGGCAGTCATACTGGATGAGGACGGGGCGGTGTACAATGTAAAGCTGCTCGAGATTGCAGCGGATAAGGCGGTGTTCGGCATCGTCGAGAAAAAGGCCGGTCTGCCGGCCGCGCATGCCGCGATCACCGTTGCCTGCGCCCTGCCCAAGAAGTCAAAGATAGACGATATCATCGACAAGCTTACGCAGATCGGGGTCGACCGCATCATCCCCATGACCACCGAGCGGGTGGTGGTGCGCCTGGACAGGTTTGCGGCAGCCGCAAAAGCGAGGCGCTGGCAGAAGATCGCCCTGTCGGCGGTCAAACAGAGCCAGCGCAGCACTATCCCGGTCATCGACCCGATGACCGGCTTTGACGAGGTCATCCGGCTGCCGGGTTTTGACGCCAGGCTCATCCCGCACCTGGCAGAGGAGAGAGCCTCCCTGAAATCCGTCCTGCATAAGAAGCACTATCGCACCATCCTCGTCCTTATAGGGCCGGAGGGCGATTTCACGCCCACAGAGATCAGCCGCGCTTTGGCGCAGGGATTCATACCTGTCTCGCTCGGAGACAATATCCTGCGCGTGGAAACCGCCGCCCTTGTCGCCGCAGGCATAGTGCAGTACGAGCTTCAAGAAGAATGCCCAAAGCAAAACCCGTATGATACGGGCTCCTAAGTTGTTTTCCCGCAGTTAGTATGGTATACTTGTATATAGAACGAAAGCTTTGAAAAAAGGCAAACCAGGGGTAACCTTGGGACTCCGCATGCGTACAGGCAAGCGGTCTCCGTTTTAGGAGGCAAAGCCACCTGTCCTCACGCCATGCTTGTGCGCGAGGATAGAGGGGCTACCAAAGCGCAAGACAAACCATCGCCCTGGGTAATTCATAGTCTGCCTGGGGTTTTTTATTTCCTGCGGAATTGAACAAGGAGGCGCGCAATGGAGCTCACAAAAAAACTCAGTATCCTGATTATCGACGATGATAAGGAAATAAGAGAAAGCTTTCAGCGTATCCTCGAACGCCAGGAGTACAAGGTCTCCATCGCCGCAGACGGAGACGAGGGATTGACGCTGTGCAAGGAAATCGACATCGACGTTGCCCTCACCGATATTGCGATGCCGAATATGGACGGGCTCGAATTCTTGCGACTGGTCCATCACTACAGCCCCAAGACCGAAGTGATCATGATGACCGGCCAATCGACGGTAGAGCGGTGCGTTAAAGCCATCGAATACGGCGCTGCGGCCTACCTGATCAAGCCGGCTTCCATCATCGACATATTGAATTGCATTTCAGAGGCGGCGAAAAAGCTCAAGGCAAAAGACGCCATGCTGGAGAAGGCAATACACCATTCCAAAAAATGAACGGGGGGAATTAGAAAAAACCTGTCAGGCGGTTTTTGAATAATCTCTCTCGCAGCTATGTAATCCCGGGCGGAAATTGGCTTGGGATTTTTGTTTTACGGAGGTATACTATCTGTGATGAAATCCGTCAAATTTTACACCCTCGGCTGCAAGGTCAACCAGTACGACACGCAGGAGATCCGCGAGCGTTTCCTCGAGGCAGGGCTGCGGGAGGCCGCCGGAAGCGCGCGCGCGGATATCTGCGTGGTCAATACCTGCACGGTGACTGCCAAGGCCGATAAGGAATCCCTGTACCATATCCACCGGGCGCACCGCGAAAACCCCGGCGCGAAGATCGTCGTCACCGGCTGCCTGGTCGAGCAGGACCGCGCGCTGGTGAAACGGCAGGCAGGGGTCAAGTTTATCGTCCCCAACAGGGAAAAAGCGGGCCTGGCGGCTTGCGTGTTGAAGAAACGCGTAGTCTCCGGGACAGGCATTTCTTCGTTCGCAGGCCATGCGCGCGCATTCCTCAAGGTCCAGGACGGCTGCAACAACTTTTGCAGCTACTGCAAAGTGCCGCTGGTGCGCGGCAGATCGCGCAGCCGTTTGCTCGACGAGATCACGGTCGAGGCCCGGCAGCTGGCTGCCAACGGTTTTAAGGAGATCGTCCTCACCGGCATCTGCCTCGGCGCATTCGGCAGGGACCTGCGGCCGAAACGGTCTTTAGTGGATGTCATTGCCGCATTAGAAACGATCCCGGGCCTGGTGCGCATCCGCCTGAGTTCCATTGAAGCAGGGGATGTCTCTGCGGCCCTTATAAAAAAAATGGCAGCATCGGAGAAACTCTGCCGGCATCTGCATATTCCCATCCAGAGCGGCGACGACACAATCCTCAACAAGATGCATCGAAGCTACACGCGCAGTGATTACCTGGGGCTCATCGCCGGGATAAAGAAACATATCCCCGGCATCGGCCTTACCACCGACGTGCTGGTCGGATTTCCGGGTGAGACCGGGCGCCAGTTTGCCAATACCGTCGGCCTGATCAAGGCTATTGAGCCGCTGCGTTGTCATGTGTTCGGTTTCAGTCCGCGGCCGGGAACCGCTGCTTTCGACCTGAACGGGGCTCTGCCTCCGGCTGTCATCCGGCAGCGGGCTGCGCTGGTGCGCAGGGTCGCCGAAGACTGCGGGAGGCGTTTCCGGACGCAGTCCCTGGGAACAAGGGAGGCGGTCCTGCTCGAAGGCCGCTGCCAGGATGACCCTGCTTTCTGGGAAGGGTATACGGCCGCGTATATCAAGGTCAGGGTCAGATCGCGCAAAGACCTGACGAATTCCCTGGTGAGGGTAAGGCTCGCAGCCGCCTGTCGCGATTATCTTTTAGGGACGGTTCTCAGGTACGGTTAAAAGTGTCCCCTGTTGGGATAGCGGGGACAGTTCTCCGGTAGCCTGAGAACCGTCCCTACTTGGTTTTTGGTTGACACCCGCTTGTTTCAGTGCTATAGTAAAAATCCACATTACTCCATATAATCTCAATCCAAAAAGGCCGAAAGGGGTGGATTCCAGTGCCGAGAGTAGAGATCAGAGAAGGTGAATCGTTTGAAGCAGCCATGCGCAAGTTCAAGCGGCAGATCGAACAGGAAGGTATCTTACGCGAACTGCGCGACCGCAAACACTACCAGAAACCGAGTGAAAAACGAAGAAAGAAGATGCGGGAACGACGATAACGCATGGGCCTCGCAGTTTCCACTTCCTGGAATGCCTTTCGCCACACCGGCGCACTTTCGATAGTCTCCGAGATAGCGGCGCTCGATTTTCACGCCATTGAGCTGGGTTTCAACCTGCCTTTTGAGGTCGTCGAAGGCATGGCCGGGCTCGTCGAACGCAATAAGATCCAGGTCGTAAGCCTCCATAATTTCTGCCCCATCCCCGATGATATACCCCGCGAACGCGCTCTTCCTGATTGTTTTTCCATGGCTTCGACCAGCCCCGAAGAACGCGCGCGCGCGGTCTTGCAGACGAAAAAGACCATTGATACGGCAGCGAGCGTTCATGCTGCGGCCGTGGTCCTGCATGCCGGCAGGGTGGATATCCCCGACCGCACCCGCGAGCTGATCGAGATGTACGGGCGGGGCCTCAAGGATACCGACGAATTCCGCGCTGCCCGCAGGTCGGTGATCGGCCAGCGAAAGGAAGCCGGTGAGCCGTATCTGGCGAACGCCCTCGCCAGCATTGAGGAACTGGAACGATACGCTGCGAAAAAAGGCGTGCTGCTGGGCGTGGAAACGCGTTTCTATTACCGCGAGATACCGAACTTCGAGGAGATCGGCCTGATCTTGAAGCGTTTTGCCGGTTCGTGCGTGCGTTACTGGCATGATACCGGCCATGCGCAGCTCATGGAAAACCTGGGGTTCTGCCGGCACG
>JAQTMD010000126.1 GCA_028714595.1 Candidatus Omnitrophota bacterium | reverse complement strand
CCATGTTCCCGCCCAGGGTCACTTGCCCTGCAGGGTAGAACTTGGCATATACCTTTAAACTCACATCCGTGGTCCCGATGGTCATCCCCGTATTAACAAAATCACTCATCCAGTTCGGACGACTGCTCGCTCGCGAATCGTAAGCGACATAGACCATGCCGTCCTGCGTCAGCGTGAACTTCAGGAACTCTGCCGAGGTATTCGATTTATCGCCGTTACGGGTCCTGATCCAGGTCGCTGTGCTCAACTCTGCCGGCACCGTGGTCAGGGTGTAGGCGCGGTCAGTATAATACTGGCTGCCGCTTACCAGATTGAAAGCAACCGCATTCTGCGTCGGCTGCACGTATTTAATGATCACCGGGTTGACGTCAGCAGCGGCATAGTGATACCCCATATCCACCGTGCCCTCGTCACCGACTCCGTCTATCCTGGTTATGGCCGAAGTCAGCCCCATAGCAGACACCGGACAACACCCCGTTCCAACGCAGGGGCTGGTGGCCGCCTGGCCTGCCGCGATCTGGCTCAAATAATAACTGCCGAGCGGACCGGCTACAAAAACCGGGTCAAGCGCAATATTCCCTCCCCCGTCGGTATAGATACCGTTGAAATTGCCGGTCGCGTTGCCCCAAACATCGGAGTAAGAAACCACCGGCACAGAACCGGAATAAACATAGAGCCCCCAGCCGCTGTTGTTTGCGATGATGCAGTTTCTGACCTGAGGGGTGAAGGCTCCGCCGTTGTAAGGAGTAAAGACAATGCCGCCGCTGTAAACGTTATTCGCGCAGTTGCGGGCAATCGTGCAGTTCTCCACGGTGACCGAGCCCTGGCTGTCTGCTCCGGTAAAGCGAACGCCGTCAAGCCCGTTATCCGTTATCAGGTCATTGAACAATGTCCCGTGAGAACGGGTATTGATCCCCTGCTGGGTGTTGTTGCTTATGACGCAGTTGCGCACGTCGAGGGAACAGTTATCCCATGCGTTTATGCCGATGTTGTGGCCCTGTACCAGGCACTGCCGCGCCGTGACCGAAGACGTGCTCGCGTCTATGCCGCTCTGCAGGTTCTGGGTTATAGTGCAATTCTCTATCACGCAGGATGAACCTTCCCAGGCGCCGATGCCGCGATTATTATTGGTGATCTTGCAGTTCTTTATCTGGATATTCGTCGAGCGCCACACGCCTATGCCGCAGCCGTCGGTCAAACCGGTTCCGTTCCTGATGGTGAAACCGTCGATCCCGCCGCTGTTCATGTTGTTGAATGCGACCACCTGCCATCCCGACATGCCGGTCGCGTCGATTATCGTCTCATGCGCCTGGATATCTCTTGTCCAATGGACCGGCTCGAATCCGCCTTCAAGGATAAGGCCGTCCATATCCCACATGCTCAAGTCCCGGTCGGCTGCATGATAAGTTCCTGCTGCGACTCGTACCTTGGACCCCTTTGCCGCGTGATCGATCGCGTCGCCCAGGTCGGCATACGGATGCTCGGGGCTGCCGTCTTCTGTGCCGGTAGCGCCGGCGCTCACATAAACGGTAGTCACCGCCTTTCGTATGATGCTTGCGCACTTGTCGCCCGGGGTGTAGTAGGTGTACAGCCGGTAATAATAAACCCGCTGTCCGGGGTTAAGCGTTGTATCGGTAAACGACAAGGTATCCTGATTTGTCGATTCAAAGACCGGCATCGACAGTTCGCTCACGTTTCCGTCTTCAGCCCTGTACACCGCATACCTCTGGAAATCAATGTTCGGGTCCCTTGTCCAGGTAAACGATGCGTTGGGCGTTTCCCCGTTCCAGGTTATTTGCGCACTTTTGAATTCCGGCCCCTTTTGCAGCCAATCATTTAACTCTCCTTGTTCCGTTTCCGGCAGGATCCCGCCGAACGTGGGATCGGGGAACGAGCTTCGTACTACCTCTCCTTCATCGGTGAAGGTAGGCAAGAGATCCCGTATAGCCGCGGGGTCGTCATACAGCTCGCTGAGATCGATGGCGAGCTTCATGTATGAATCGTCCCCTCCGGATATTCCCGACCACTCCTCGGTATCAAAATAAAAATATGGGATGCTGCCGCCGAGGTTGTCCAGGATATCCTGCAAGAATTCGTGCAGTACGGGGGCGTCACGGTCTTCATATCCCTCGTCGAAAACGATAAGGTCGTCGTCCTGGTTGTCGCTCTCGGTGATAATAGAATCGTACGCTTCCAAATATCCGTTGATGCTCGCCTGCAGCGCCGTCTTTGCCGCGGTTAAATGCGCGGCTCCGCCGGGTGCCAGCTCGCCCAGATTGGCGAATTGACCCAGAATGTCGTTCACGGTCAACCCGTATGCCGCGCCGATCTCCACAGGATCGATATTATCCAGGTCAAAGGCGGCTGCCACATGAAGGTTGTGCTTGAACGCGTTCAGGGCCGACTTGAACATCAGCACATCGCCGTAATCTATCTCGATGTCCATGGGATTGCCGAGGCTGTCCTTGACATGAAAATCTGCGGTGTCCTGAAATGAGCTGGTTATGTTATTAAGGTAACCGATCGCCTGATCCACCTGGGCAGTCGTGCTGCTCAAGTCTGCTTGTATCTTGTCGGCGGCGGGAAATAAGCGGACCGGTTCCAGGCGGATATGATCGACGCTGACCCTGCCGTCCGCGCCCGCGGAAGAAAGTACGATGGTGTTTGCGGTGCCGGCCTTAAGGGCGAACAGGCCAAGGCTTTCCGAATTGAAGTAGCTCCCGGTTTGGTCGACCGTGACGGTAATGGGAGCTTCGCCTTGCGGCGTGACGATAAACGACGCGTTCGTGGCTCCGTCCGAGGCGCAGTGCCAGGTTGCATAAAGCCGGTATCTGCCGTCGGAAGGTATCACGGGCGTCCAGGTCAGGGTCCCGGTGCTGCCGGAAGCGATCTCTTTATAGGAAAGGCCGAAAGCCGTGCTATCGGGAATATTCGACCAGGCCCCGGAAACCGAAGCAGCCATATCGTCGATAAAATCTCCTTTATACTCCAGCTTCACCGCGTCGGCCACGACCAGGCCGCTTGAAGCGCTATCGGTGAGCTCGATACGTGCCGGCTGGGTAGAGGAAAATTTGAACCGGCCCAGGCCTTTCCATTCATTCTTGCTGCTGTAATGCCTGGTAAGCGCGGTGGACCCGCCTTCATAGTAGATCGTATAATCGTGACTGTAGGAATTATTGCCCACATCCGGTATCCAGACGATTACGTCGTAATAACCGGAGACCGGGACGCTCATTTCCCACGCGGCCATGTTGGAGCCGCTGCCTGCGCTGTGCACCCGGCAATCCGCTCCGTACGGCGATTTCGGAGTTTCAGCCGGCACATCCCATCCCGTGCCGGTCTCGGTATAGCCGGAAGAAGCGCTGTTATCCAGGATGACCGCGTCAATGCCGGTTTCCTGGTATTTGGGCTCGTTGACCTCGTCGAGGAACAACTGGTCCTCTGTCGGATCTCCGTCGCCGGCCTCCCCGAAGATCTCGATGCCCATGAGAGTGCCTTTGAGATCGGAGTTGGTGGCGATGACCGTGACCGCCTTCCAGAAATTCGCCGCAGGGTCGTTGGGGTCGATCCCCAACGCCTCGTCGAATTCGGCGTCGGCGGCATAGATGTCTTTTTCCTCGATAAGCTTGGTCTTTCCCTCTTCCACGTCGCAGAACGCGCTGCGCGGGGCCATAGTGATGAAGACGCATGCGGTCAAACAAACAAGAAAATGCTTGAGTCCGGGCAGCCGGTTGAACCTGTACATCTGTTCCTCCTTCGTTGAGAAGCGGCGGATCATAAGGTTATATTTTTTCATCTATCAAGGTGTATGTGTCCAGTTGCGGGTCGGCGATGATGCCTGCGGCGCGCGCAGTGGCCTTATCCAACCCCATAAAGCAGTTGCCCCGGGCAGTCAGGCGGTTTTCATTTTTGCTCCAGGAGATGCGGTCGGCTTTCAGCATCCGCCTGGTGCCGGTCATAAGCATCGGCTTGCCGGAAAAAACCACGTTTTTGGTCTTGGGGTCAAGGAGCGCCGTGTCGCTGATCAGGTTGGCCACGGCCACATCGCCTTTATAAAAGATTATCTCTGCCCTCTCCAGCTCCATGGAGCGCGCGAGGGCGAAGCGGAATCCGAAAGGCTTGACTCTCTGGCTGCGCCAGAATAATTTGTCGGCTTTGAGGGTGAACGATCGTTCCGGGCCGATATACTGCGATATCTGGAATTTCTCTGCGACCACGTCAGAACCGGGCAGCCCTTCCAGCGCCTGCATCGCCGCTTTCTGGATCGTGTCCTGCTGCCGGCTTTCATGGATCGCATGGAATGACAGCAAAAAGATCACAGCCACGAAAAGCGACATGACAAATAAATAAATTCGCCGTTCCCTGGCCAGATGAGAATATACTTTTTCAGATAGGCTCATAAGCATAAAACCCAATCCGCCCCTGTTGTTCTACCTCCATAGAGCAAATTGGGTTTGACCCTGACCCCGATTTCATCAGACACCAAACTGCTTGAAAATTAAGCGTTTGTTAAAACTTTTTTAATTATCCTATTTATTCTAACAATGGTCAATGACTAAAAGGAACTTTTGGATGACTTTCTTCCACTAGGACAACCTCCCGCTTATCTCCTCGCCGCCTCGGAGGTCCCGCACCCGGTGCAAGCTCCCGCCGAAAGGGTTACCGAGAAACCTTTTTCAGCTTTTTCCTTATCGCCAGCGTCTTTTTGGGGAAAAGCG
>JAQTMD010000125.1 GCA_028714595.1 Candidatus Omnitrophota bacterium | reverse complement strand
AAAACGGGCTCGGATCGAGGACATGCCGGCGCTCTACAGCGCGCACGAGACCGTCCTGCATATGCCGGATAAGGTCGGCGGTGGCGAGCGGGTGGTTTTCGAGGCTGTGCTCTGCGGCTGTAAGGTCGCGGCTAACGGCAATGCGGCTCATCAGTCGTGGCGGGAAGTGTTTGACTGGGAGAACCCGGAGATCCTGCGCGAGAGGCTTGCCCGGGCGCCCTATGAGTTCTGGAGGGAAGTGTGCCGGACACTAAGACCATAGCTTACTTCCGCAACGGGCTGGGGAATTTTATTCTCTATACGCCCGCGCTGCAGGCGCTCGCATCGGTCGACCCGAGCGGCATGGTCGACGTCTGCCTTGACGGAGCATGGAATGACGACCGCCGGCCGGCGCTTGAGGATCTCGTCGGAAAGATGCCGTTCGTGCAGGACGTGGTCAATTACCCGCGACTGAACCTGAAGAAAGACCATAAGGTCTGGTTCTGGACCAAACATACCTACCCGAGCCTGGGACTGAACGCCTTTAAGAACCGATCCCCGCACCTCGACCGAGGGATCGCCTGGCGATACAGCGGGCAGCACGAAATAGACTATTACATGGATTCGGTCAGGAGATTCTACGGATTTACCGGGGACACGCCAAAACAGCACTGCCCAGTCGACGACTCATTCACCTTTGATAAAAAACCGATTACCATTACGCTGTGCAATGGATCATATGGTCACTTGGCGCCCTCGAAGGTCTGGCCCGGTTTCCTGGAGCTGGCCGAAACGCTGCGGCTGTACTACGATTGCACGATCGTGAAAATAGGGTACAACAAGGAGCTGGCCAACGTAACGCAATTCGATCACGATTTTGTCGGAAAGATCACACTGACCCAGGCAGCGAAGGTCATCAAGGAAAGTTCACTTTTCATCACCACCGATACCTGCAACATGCACATCGGGGACGCGCTTGAGACGCCTATGGTGGTGCTCTGGGGCGGCTCTATCCTGACCAAGAATAAGCCGGTCAACGGCCGGGCAAAGATCATAAGCCGGGGGCTGAAGTGCCAACCGTGCCACGATCCGGACCGGTTTCAGACCTGCCCGGACTTTGCCTGCCTCTCGGGGCTTGGCACCGGCATGGTCATGGCGGCGGTAAGGGAGGCTCTCGGTGATTAACATACACAAAAAGAGCCTGTACTTTTGGACCGACATGCTTGTCAAAAAGACGCGGTTCTCACTGTCCCGTTATTGGGACGGTGAGCTCGCGGCCATCATCGGCAGGGCCGGGAAAAACTGCGACTCGTGCACGTATTTCCCCGAGCTCGGCGAGGCTCTCCGGAAGACCATAGAGCAGCCGAAGCCCTATTTTCACTGCCTATATTTTCCGCTGAACCACGAGGGAACGAGAAATCTGCGGCGCCAGTTCATTGACTACCTGTTCAAGATCAAGAGCCAGGTGGACTGGTACGACGCGATGGTATTTCAGGAGGCCTTTGAGCACGGGCAGTTCCATGAGATGATCGCCGCACTTGATACCAGAAACGTGATCTTCGTCGGCGGTCCGCACCTCCGCCCGGTTGAAAAGCTGCTGAAGGTTCAAAAATTTATCGAGATGCCGGCCAGAGACGCCTTCCTTGAGCGGACCCGGATCTTCCTCGACATTGCCATGGCAGTCGAGGAGTTTGACGACCCTGTCGTGGTGTTCTGCGCCGGCATGGCATCAAACGTGCTGATCGACGAGTTGCACGGCATCGCGGCCACCATGATCGACATGGGCTCGGTGTGGGACGCGTGCCTGGGGCTGAACACGCGGATCTGGATGCGCAAGGTCAGCGAACAAATAGCGAAGAGGAATATCTATGGCAGATGAAATGTGGACCACGCTCGCGATCCTGAAAAGTGAGGAGTACATCGGCATTACGGATACAACTTGCGATGCCCCTATCACGCAATTGATCAAAGATGTGACGGCACAGATGATCGACTATCTCGACAACGACGGCATCGATGCTGACGACCCACCGGTCCTGCTCGAGCGTGCCTGCGCGCTACAGGCGGCCTATGAATGGAAGCGGCGAAAGGACAAGGGAATCTCGGCGACCACATATCCCGATGGAACTACGACCAAGATCACCGTCGACGAGTGGCTGCCGGACGTGAAGGAGATTATGCTTCGTAACATGGAGTATGCGATATGAGCATAAAAAGAACGGCGGAGGAGTTTCCGGGAGGCGTTATCCTGAAGGCCCAGAACAAGTCAGGTGATGATGACGTGGTCGACAAGGACGAGTATGAGGAGATGATCGACGATGCCGACGTGAGCTACCCGGCGGCGCACACTTCCGGGGCAATGACGCTCGGTGATGTTTTTCCGGGATATAAGCCATGAACGATGCGATGACAATGCGTCTCGATAATCTTGAGCCGGTATTGAACAACCTGCGGTCGCTGAAGAAGCGCATGCTTACCGGGCTGCGGGACGTGTTCAATGCGAACGTGCTGCGGCTGCAGACATACCTCAAGCAGGATCTGATGTCGGGCACGTCGGACTCGACCGTCGCTTCGAGATCTATGCAGCTGAAGCGTAACATCGTCCCGATCCCGTTCACGTTGACCGAGGCCTTTGGCATGCGGACCGGGCTGCACTTCAGGACGCGGTATGCCAAGGTGCATATCGGACCGGAGGGGCAGACGATGACCATGCGCTCGAACCGACCGGGCGGGTGGCTGGCGATCCCGCTGCCGGCGGCGCAGGGAGCACACGGGCAGGCGCGCGGCCGCCCGCGAGACGAGAGCCTTTGGGGAGGCACGTTTATAAAAAGAAATGAGAACGGCAACCTGATCATTTATGGGTACAAAGGTGGCCAGGCAAGGTCTGCAGGTAAGGTCCGGGAGATCCTGCCGCTTTTTATCCTGAGAAAAAGCGTGACAGTGAAAACCCGGATTCACCCGAAGCAACTACTGGAATGGATCGAGCCGAAGCTCGTTGACGACGTAAAGAAGGAGGCCGCGTTGTGGCCACAGCGATAAAGACCCTGCTGCTCAACGCGCTCAAGGCAGACGTGACCGCGATCACGGCATACAAGTCGGTGTCGCTGAATCCAATGACCCTGCCAAAGGGCGACGACACGACGAAGACGCGGCCATTCGCCTGTATTATCGACATGCCGGAGGACGAGATTGTCGAGGATAACCGCTACCGGCAGGCATCGTTTGACCTGACGGTAATTAGTTATCTGCATGTTGACCTCTATGAGAGCCTGTCAACCGACCTCACCGAGGCCGGCGCGCTGTTGTACCAGACATTGGTATCGCCAAACGCCACGCACCGGGGCTATTCCGTGCGCATCAAGGAGAAGGCCGACGAGAAGATGTTTTTTTCAGAATATGAGGGCTGCATGATCAATACGTTCAGGATAACGTACAAGCATGCCCGGGGAAACCCGTACATCATAAACCCTTTACCATAAGGAGCTGCTTATGTCAAATACTGCAAAGCTCGCCCCGGACACAGATAACCTGTTGCTCGGCAAGGGCGCGCTGTACTTCGACCGGTTGGACGCATCCGATGCGACGACCGGTGAGCTGGACCTCGGTAACGCGACGTCGTTCGAGATCCAGATGAGCCAGACCATGAAGGACCACCTCACCTCACGGTCGGGGATCCGCAAGGTCGACCTGTCGATCCCGATCGAGGAGAAGATGACTGTGAAGTTCGTGCTGGAGGAGTATACCCAGCACAATCTGCTCATGGCGCTGCGCGGGGACACGGTCGGATACGTGGTCCAGTCTGCGGCAGCCGGCGTCGTCGTGTCACTTACCGCGAAGCGTGACCGCTGGCTCGATACCGGATATCGGCAGCTGACCTTGGTAGCCGTGACGCACGGAGTAACAACCTTTACCGAAAACTACGACTATAAGGTCGACTACACCACCGGGCGTATCTTCCCCATCGCAACCGGGACAATCTACGAGGGCGAGGCGCTGACCGTGACCCTGTCACACGCTGCCATCAACCAGCCGAAGCTGAACATGTCGCAGCGCGACGTGACCGGTTTCCTGCGGTTCGTGCCGAACAACGATCAGGGTCCGTGGTGGGAAGTCCAGCTCTGGAAGGTGACGCTCAAGTGCGACAGCGGCATCGGCTTCATCACCGAGGACTGGGGGAAACTCTCGTTCAGTGGTGATGTCGATGAGGACGCCGAGAACCACCCATCCGAGCCGTATGGCCGGATGATCAACGTGAAAACATCTACGGTAACAAGCTAACTGACGGAGGCGGAAATGCCTGAAAGCGAACTGAGCAAGTTGACGAACAATGAAGTCGAGGTCGAGGGGTTCAAGCTGGCTCCATGGTGCATAGGCAACCTGGCGGAGCTTGCCCCTGACATCGAGCGGGTGATGGCCCGGCTCAAGGAGCGCGGGGTGACTATGACGACCTGGAGGGAGAAGCTGACTGATATCATCTTCCAGGTCCTTCCCGAGGCGCCGCGGTTCATTTCGGTGTCCACTGGCAAGCCGATCGAGGAGATCAGCAAGCTGCCGAGCGAGAAGGCGTTCCGGATTCTGTCGGCGATCATCTCGCTCAATCTGGGTTACCTAAAAAACTGGCTCGGCCCTGCGGAAAGGGCAGCTCAAGAGATAGCCAACGGCTGAGCAGGGCAGTCGAGTTTCTTGTTTCGCGGGGCCATGGTGAGCGGAGGGTGATCTATGAATACAGCTTTGAGAAGGTCATGCTGTA
>JAQTMD010000124.1 GCA_028714595.1 Candidatus Omnitrophota bacterium | reverse complement strand
AGTTCGATGGGAGCCCAGAAGAGCTGCCAGATAACCGGCGAGGCAGTCGAGGGCGTTGCTGGAAAAGAGGGGGCAACGGCAGCAACCCCTGCCGAGGAATCCGGGCCGAGCGAGCAAGACATCGCGATGGTGGCGGAACAGGCAAAGACGACTAAAGAGAAGGCCAAGGCGGCCCTTGAGGAAACTGCAGGCGACATCGCCGAGGCAATAATGCTTCTTGAGACGGAATAAGTCCGCTGAGTAGCGTCGTCAGTTTCGCCATTCGTCCTCCCGTCTCAGTCCTATTTTCTTGCGACTTTTTCAAGCCTCAGCTCGTCCTTTTCAAAGACGAAAAGCTCGTCCACAGTCGCCTTCAAGGCCTTGGCAACCTTGACTGCCAGTGAAAGCGAGGGGTTGTATGCCCCCTTCTCGAGGAAGACTATGGTCTCCCTCCTCACGCCGACCATCTGCGCAAGGTCGTCCTGGGTCAGGTCGTAGCGCGCCCGAAACTCCTTTATCCTCGTCTTCATCTTTCATCAATCGTTCCGGTTCAGGCGTTCGGCGACCTGTTGATGAACCACTGGGCGACTATGTATGTGGCTATCATGAAATAGAACATGATTCCGAGGACGAGATCAACTGTCAGCGGGTATAGCTTGAGGTACTGCACCCAGAAAAGCAGCGCAATCAGGACGTACGAGAACCACCAAGACCAGGACGAGGCCTTCCTTGCCACCCTGTCAACTCGCTCGTCGCGGACAACTTTCACGCCCTTCTTCATTTTCCAATAAAACACGATTCCGACCGCGAACATCGCGCTGGCAATCGAAAAGAACGTGCTTTCGATTGCCGGGTCGATGACGTAGCCGAGCACAGGCACCGCTATCGCTATGCCAAGCATGAAAAGCGCAATCGCAAAGGCGCCCCTTATTTTCGTCTGCATCTCATCCATTTGCATTACCTCTCCTTTGGACACCAAGCCCTTTGGTGTTCGAAAAATGTAACTTTATGTTATCTATTTCTAACATTAAGTTATATATTTCTATCTTTTGGGCGGGGTGGTGGATTCAGCAGGGTTCCCAGCAGGGTCCATCCATTTTTTTCGGCAGTTGTCGTTGCCAAAAAGGCACTTAAACAACCACCACCAAATTCGTTTGATTATCTTATGATTGTGAAATTTTTCCCCTGCGGCCCGCTTCAGGCGAACTGCTACCTGCTCTACAAGGAAGGGGCCGCCGAGGCCCTGGCAATTGACGCGCCGCCCGGTTCCGCCGCCAAGGTAGCCGAGGCCATCGCCAGAAGCAACCTCAAAGTCTGCTGCGTGGTGGATACACACGGGCATTTCGACCACACTTCGGACAACATGGCGTTCAAGAGGAAATTCGGCGCCAAAATTGGAATCTCAAGGCTCGGCGAGAAGTTCATAACCGACCCGGCATCGCAGGGCTTCCAGCTCCCATTTGACATGGAGCCGTCCAAGCCCGACTTTTACCTTGATGCCAAGACGCCGTTCAGCTGCGCCGGCTTCAACTTCAAGGTCATTCCCACTCCGGGACACACGGCAGGAAGCGTCTGCCTCTACGAGAAGGAGGAAGGCGCGCTTTTCTCAGGCGACACGCTTTTTGCGGACTGCCCCGGGAGGACCGACCTCGAAGGCTCGGACCCGATTTCGATGGAGCAGTCGCTCAAGCGGCTTTCCCTGCTGCCGCCGGAAACGATAGTTTACCCGGGGCACGGCAAGAGGACGACGATTGGGGACGAACTCTACTGGATGACCGATTTCAAGGCGTGATTTTTGATTTGGTCGCAGCCGGCATATCGATGGGAACCTTGAATGGCCAGTTGATTTTGTAAAACTCGCTCAGGTCAGCCACCGCGTTGTTTTTACGCACGATGGCGTGCATGCGTTCTCCGCCCAATACGGGCGCAGCTTCAATAACGAACCCCTGTTGTTTCAGCACGTCCATAAGCTTGCTGTTGGACAATTTTTCTTTCGCTTCAAAAAACAGTTTGCCCCCATAACGCAGAGAATTCAGCGCGTTCTCAAATGAGGCCGGTATGTTTGCCGATTGCGAGATGCCATAATGGCTCTGGATTACGTCATAGAACCCTTCGTCCGAAGCCGTGCGCTTGCCGTCCTTGGTTACTGCGCGCTTGACTATGGTTGATTCAAAATACTTTCGCATCCATTTTCCTCTCGGAATGTATGATTGCTTCTCTGGATAATTCAGGCCCAGCGCGTGTGCATAGATGTTTGGCGCTATCCGCTCTGCAAGTTCGAGTCCCTTGCCAAACCCTGGACCCAGGTCGAGAAAGTGCACCGGCCTGTTTCCTTTGGCCCTTCTCTCAAGCTCCATTCTTACCTGCGGCGCCAGCATGCCCTGCGTGTTTGGATAAAAATTATAGTTGATTCCAACATCAGTCAACTGACGCAAAGTTGTGCGAGCTGTCCCATCCGGCATCCTGAGTCCAATTATGGTCGGCTCTATCAGTTTCGCAAACGGTTTCCGGCGCACAACCTCCATATCCGGGAAGTTTGCCGTGTTGCGGCGCAGCAGCTCCTCACGCTGCGGGTTTGGCGTCATACGAAAATAATGCTGCATTGGGGATTTAAAGCACTAGTCGGCTGTTGAAGGATATGCTCGACATTTTCACACCAAATAATCCCACAAACGATGGTTTTTATTCAAGCATCTGCAGGAATAAATGGCTAATAATTTAGTTTTTGGCTTAATAGAATTTCAATTAAACGGCTGCGGGGCTATCTGCTCCTAACCTGATTTTGAAAACACCGAGCCGGAAACCGCAAGATTAGCGTTTAAGAGATTCCCGCGCTGTTCCTCTGATTCTATGGGATTGGCGCAGAATGTCTAAAGGTGAGTTTAGTTTGGAACCGACATCCGGCCATTCCAGTGATGGCCAAAATACATCCGTCTTCGAGGCCGAGCCCCACTCGGGCCACGCCGGGCACGCAGGCCACGCGTCGCAGGAGGGGCACAAGTCCGGAGAGCACGGGCACGCATCGCACGAGGGCCACAAGTCAGAAAGCCGCGGGGCGCATGCGCATGACGTCCACCCGGCAAATTATGGGCATTCCACCGAAGGTTACGTGCCTGACGGCAATGAAAACCGCGGGACCCACGAGACGCAGGCAGAGCACAAGGCACAGCACGCCGCAAGGCAGATTTCAACCCAGGGCCCTGCAGGTTTTGCAGCACTCAGAATCAATGAGAACATACTCCACGCAATCCGCGACCTCGGGTTCGAAAAGCCGACTGACGTGCAGCAGCAGGTCATCCCGCTGATGCTTCAAGGCTCCGACGTAGTCGTCCAGTCCCAGACCGGGACAGGAAAGACCGCGTCATTTGCCATCTCCATATTGATGGAGCTCAAGGCAGAGCCGCGCATACAGGCGCTCATAGTCGTCCCAACTCGCGAGCTTGCGCTGCAGGTAGTAGAGGAGTTCCGCGAAATCGGAAAATACTCCCGCTTCGCAATCGCCCCGATTTACGGAGGCGTCTCGATGGAGCCGCAGATATCAGCAGTCCGCAACGGCGCGCAAGTAGTCGTCGCTACTCCGGGCAGGCTTCTTGACCACCTCCGCCAAGGCACTATCGACCTTTCTTCGGTCGGTTTCCTCATACTCGACGAGGCCGACCTGATGCTCGACATGGGTTTCATAGACGACGTGCGCCAAATCATACAGGCAACGCCGCAGGAGCGCCAGACCTCGCTTTTCTCCGCTACCCTGCCGATTGAGATAGCCCAGCTTTCCTCCGAGTACCTCAACACTCCGGAAAGCGTCCGCATAAAGGAGGAGCAGCTCGCAGTTGACCTCATCAAGCAGGAATACATCTCAATTGACCCGCGCGAGAAGGTCTCGGCAATAGCCACCCTTCTCAAGTCGCGAAACAGCCCGTCCTCGGTCATCTTCTGCAGGACCAAGGCAGGGGCTGACTCGCTTGAGCGCAGCCTGCGCTCATTGGGCTTCAACGTGCGCGCGCTCCACGGCAACCTCACGCAGGCAAGGCGCGAGCGCGTGATGGACGACTACCGCAACAAGCGCTTCAACACCCTGGTTGCGACCGACATTGCCGCACGAGGGCTTGACATCGACGACGTTGACCTTGTAGTCAACTACAACCTTCCCGAGGACCCGAAGATTTACGTCCATAGGATAGGAAGGACGGCCAGGGCCGGAAAGTCCGGAATGGCTGTCTCGTTCGTGACCAACCTTATGGAGAAGCGCTTCATCGAGGACACCGCGGTATTCTCAAACTCGCAGATAAACGAGCTCAAGCTTGAAATCGACCACACCCTCAAGCCCAAGTTCACTCCCAGGAGCGATGACCGCGGCTACGGCCGTGGCGGAAGCGGTCGCGGATTCGGAGGCCGTTCAGGCGGACGCTTCGGCGGACGCGGAGGGGACCGGGGATTCGGAAGCCGGGGCGGTGGCTACGGCGGCGACCGGGGGTCCTTGCGCGGCGGTTACGGTGGCGACCGTGGCTCGGGCGGTTACAGGGGCGGAGGCTCGCGCGGCGGAAGCCGCGGCGGGTTCTCGTCAAGAAGGCCTCCCACGAACTACTAAAGGGGCGTCAGGCCGCAGGCATGCCTCATTACTGGCCGCAAGGCATCCCGCCTTCCCATCCTCCTTACGCTGGACAATGGCATAAATAAATTTGCGGGTTAACTTATTCGTCGGAATGGGCGAGGAATGCCGTCCCCCTTTTTCGCACAAACTTCCCGCAGTGATGTATTGCCAAT
>JAQTMD010000123.1 GCA_028714595.1 Candidatus Omnitrophota bacterium | reverse complement strand
AGCACGGCGTCCCCGGCGTCGCGTTCGACCCCAAGGACAAGGTGGCCATCGCAGAGGAGATCATGCGCCAGAAGTACGAAGCCAGCCTTGAATCCGGTACGCCGCTGGAAGGCCAGATCAACCAGCTCGAGCTGCGCCTCCTGTGGCAACCGCATATCGAGAAGATCGCACAGGAGGTGCGCCGCTCGATGGTATTCTATGAGGAACAGTCCGAAGGCAAGCGCATCGGCGGGATTTTCTTCATCGGAGGCGGCGTCGGACTGAAGAATTTCCTGGAAGCCGTCCGGGCGCTGATCGGAATGCCGTGCGAAGCCATACTGCCGTTCGCGGACCTCGTCCACCACATACCCGCTGGCAATACGTTTAAGGACGAACTCTGCGCCACGTCGCTTTTCGCCGGCGCAGCCAGCCTTTCCGCCGGCGTCTCTGTTTCCAAAACCGCCAGAGAGTCCCAGGTGAATTTCCTTCCCGTCGAGTTGAAGCAGCGGGAGGCCGTGGCAATGCGGCGCTTCGTCTTTTTGACCATTGCTTTTGTGAGCATCATAGTCCTGCTGGTCTTGACCCTGCAGGCCTATATCATGAACCAGAGGACCAAGGCAAGGTTAAAGCAAATGGTCGTCAAGCTGGAAAAGGTGCGGAATGTCTCCCAGGGGTTGAAGCAGCTGGAGCTTGCACAACGCAAAATAAACGACCGGGACAGGGTCATCAATGAGCTGGTAAAGGCCCGCCGCGATATCCGGCGGCCGCTCTCGGAGCTCGCCGCCGCGGTTTCCGACGAGATACTCCTTGAGCGCTGCGTGGCGACCGGCAATAAGCTGGAGTTGACAGGGCTTGTCGTCGCAGACTACGAAGGGGCGCAGGCGTCGGTGCTGGCCTTCAGGCGGAGACTCGAGCGGGTGCCGTTTTTTGCCAATATTTCCCTCTCGGAGTTTGATCTGGAAGAGATGGTGCCCGAAGTCGAACGGGGAGCCGGCGGACAGTTGAGCCTTACCAGGCCGAGAGAAAGAAGATTCATCCTGATTACCGATATCGTAGAGGAGCAGTGATATGGAAAAGCCGATGAAAGGCTCGCTCAAGCTTATCATGTGGGCCGGCATCCTGCTGGTCTGCTGTTTGATGGCAGCGCTGTTCGTCATGCAGTTCAAGGTCGGCATCACCGTCAGAAGGGACCTGGCGGCGACGCAGAAAGACCTTCGGGACGCCATGAAGGCAAGCCGCAAGATGGAAGAGCTGGAGAATCGCGAACAGGAGTTGCGGCAGAAGGAAGCCGGGCTTTCGCGGCGCGTGGCCGTGAACGAGAAAGAACCGCTTCCTCTTTTGAAAGTCCTGACCGGCATCGCGACAAAGGAGGGCATGCGCAAGATACGGTTTGTCTTGTTGAAGCAGAGCGCGCTGCCGCTCGAAGGCGCAGCCGCCCTTCCTGCGGAAACGCTGCAGCCGCTGTATATCCAGATGGATGCAGAAGCCGCCTTCCCCCAGGTACTGTCGTTTTTGGAGCGGCTGGCAGGCCTTGAACGTATCGTCCAGGTCGAACGCGCGGAGATCTCGCGCCGCAAGGAAGCAGTACCGTACCAGGCGGTTACGTTGAACCTGGTCACATACTCTTTCAAGGAATAGTACGAAAAATTTCTTGACAAATATGACAGGTATGTTAAACTCAAAAAAAATGGAGGTGGTGATGAAAAGACGCGGCTTTACCCTGATAGAATTGGTCATGGTAATCGTCATTATAGGTATCTTAGCGGCAGTTGCGATCCCTCGCTTCATGGATCTGCAGCGTGAAGCACGGATTGCGCGGTGCCAGGCTGATGTCGGCGCCGTCAGGACCGGCCTGTCCGGATGGTACGCAAAATACTGGGCGAACGGCAGCCGGTGTCCTTCGCTTGACATAGGCGGCGACGGGACGGAATGCAATACCAGCGGCTTCCCCACAAGCACCGAGATGAGCGATGAAACGGGAGAATTCGCCGAGTTTGCATTTGCCGATCAGCGGATGCCCAACACCACGCATATCATTAATAACGCAACCTGCGCTGATTGGGGAGATACCGATTGCTACAACCAGACCAACGGCAATCTGAATATGTCCGCTCTCTGCGGCGCTGAATAACGCTTTTAAGCGCAACGTGTCCGGATTCAAGAGCCCTCTAAGCATGAAAACTTAGAGGGCTTTTTTTTGCAAAAAATTCGCAACTCAAACGTAAAATTAGAGTTATAACGAAGGACCTCGAGGATTTTGCTTGACATAACAGGAGAGTAGTCTATAATCCTATAAGAGGGGTTATATTTATTTTATGGCTATGAAAAAAATTATGATCGTTGACGACGCTGTCTTCATGCGTCAGATGCTTGCCAGGATTCTCATCGCCGAGGGATATGAAGTCTGCGCTGAGGCATCGTGCGCTTCTGAGGCCGTGGAGAAATACAAACAGATGCGGCCGGACCTGGTCACGATGGACATCGTGATGCCCATGATGGAAGAGCTCGACGGTATCGGTGCGGTCAAAGAGATCATCCGGGTCGATCCCGAGGCCCGGATCCTCATCTGTTCGGTGATGGGGCAGCAGTCACTGGTCGTGGAGGCGATACGCGCCGGGGCAAGGGATTTCGTCACCAAGCCGGTGCAGCCTGTCAGGCTCCTGGAAGCGGTGCGCAATATCCTTTCGTCGAACAGGGTATAACTATGTCCGAAATAACGTTCAACGAAAACCAGAAGGATGCCTTAAAGGAGATCGGCAATATCTGCGCCGGCAACGCTGCGACCGCGCTTTCGCAGCTCCTGGACCGCAAGATCACCATCGTGGTGCCGAGGATCCTTTTTGTGCCCATCGAGGAAGTCCCGCAGGCGGTCGGCGGGGACGACAAGCTCGTCGCAGGCCTGATGCTGCGCGTCTTGGGCGACCTGCCCTCCAACATCGTCTTCATCTTCTCTCAGCGCGACGCGATGGTGCTGGCGTCGCTGTTGACCGGCAAGAAGATCACCGAATCCAGCGTCATCACGGACCTGGAGCGCTCGGCGCTCAAAGAAGTAGGCGTGATCCTGGCAAACGCCTACCTGGGGGCCCTCGGCAGCTTCGTGGGCCTGGGCCTGGTCCCCACGGTACCCGAACTCATCATCGATATGGCCGGCGCCATCATCGACTATATCCTTATAGAGCTCAGCTGTAAATGCGAATTCGCGCTCCTCGTGGAATCGGAATTCCAGGAGCCGGAAGAAAAAGTCACCGGCCACTTTTTCCTGATACCCAACCCCGAGGGATTGAACCTTATCTTGAACTCCATCGGTAAATAAAGGCAGGCTATGCAGGACAGCTATCGCGAACTATTCCTCTCCGAATCACAAGAATACCTCGCCCATATCGGTAAATGCCTTGTCAAGATCGAAGAAAATCCTTCCGACGCAGCCGCCATCAACGAGATCTTCCGCGGTATGCATACGTTAAAAGGCATGTCCGCGACCATGGGTTTTGAAAAGCTCACCACACTCGCCCACCAGATGGAGGACCTGCTCGACGAGCTGCGCAACAAACGCAAGAAGCTTACCTCGGGGATCATCGACATGCTGTTTGCCGCCGTCGATATCGTCGAAGAGCTCCTGGAGGAGATCAAAGAGAACAAGCCTTCCGTCGTGGATATCGCCCCGATAACCCTGACCCTGAAACGCCTCCTGGCGGCAAAAGAAGGGGAAATCGCAGGAGAGATGCCTGTGGCGCGCCGGCAGAAGTCCCCGGGTGAGGTCGGCCTGAGCGAAGAGGAGATCAGAAGGTTCAAGGCAATGCAGGACAAGGGAAATTCCATCTTCAAGCTCACCGTCTTCCTGAACAAGGACTGCGTCATGAAGGAGGCGCGGGCCTTCCTGGTTATCACCAACCTCAAAAAGCTCGGCGAGATCGTCAAGGCGATACCCGGCGTCGACGATCTGAAAGAAGGTAAATTCGATCTCAGCTTCGAGGTCTTTTTGGCGTCGAAAGAAGAACAGGGGGTCATCCGTCAGGAGATGGGTACGATCTCCGAGATCGAGGGCGTGATGGTGGCGCCGTTTGACGTCCCCGAAGAGGCGGGATCTATCGCGGCACAGGCGTCTGTCTCCGGTAAAACGGCATCGCAGGCCGCACCGGTCTATGTGAAAAAGATCCAGAGCATGCGCATACCCGTGGAGCGGCTGGACAAGATCATGAACCTGATGGGCGAGCTTGCCATCGGTAAGATCCGCCTTGCGCAGATCGTCCAGACCTATAAGATAGAGCCGCTGGAAGAAGTGGTGTTCCTGCTGGACCGGCTTACCTCGACCTTGCAGGACGAGGTGATGCAGACGCGGCTTTTGCCGGTCGCCTATATCCTGGATGCCTTTCCCCGCGTGGTCAGGGACATCGCCCACAAGCAGAACAAAGACGTGGAGCTGGCGATCGAGGGAAGCGAGATCGAACTGGACCGCGTGGTCCTGGATGAGATAAGCGACCCGTTGCTGCATCTGGTGCGCAATGCCATCGACCACGGCATCGAAAGCCCTGAGGCACGCAAGAAAAACGGCAAGAGCGCGCGCGGAAAACTCACCATCTGCGTCAGCCGCCAGAAGGGTCAGATATTCATCGAGGTCAGCGATGACGGCAAGGGCATAGATTTTAAGTCGGTGCGCAAAGTCGCCGTGGCCAAGGGCCTTTTGAACGAGGATGAGGCCAAAGACGCGGATGAGAAGAGAATCCTGGATCTTATTACCCTGCCCGGTTTTTCCACGTCTGAAAAGGTTACGGA
>JAQTMD010000122.1 GCA_028714595.1 Candidatus Omnitrophota bacterium | reverse complement strand
GGCGGGAAAGTCTGCCCTGATCGGCGTACACCTGCATAATATCTCGGGCTGCAGCGACCATCAGCCGCCCTCAAAAGGCGAATTCGATTTCAAACGGCTGCTGCCGTATATCACCAAAGAGACGATCAAGGTCATCGAAGCGCACCACCCGGCCACCGCAGACGACCTGCTGCAGAGCAAGCGGATGCTGGAGGAGGTGTTCCGTGGAAAGGTCTAGGGTCCGTCAGCCCGCATTTGCAGGCGCTTTCTATCCCGGGTCCCGTTCAGAATTGAACGCCGAGATCAAACGCCTCCTCGACCCCGAGGCAAAGAAGCGCGACTGTATTGCGTGTCTGATGCCGCACGCGGGTTACCCGTACTCGGGTCCTGTTGCCGGAGCGACCATCTCGTGCGTCGAGGTCAAGCCGACCGTACTGCTCATCGGCCCCAAGCACCGGGCGCTGGGAAACTCGAATTTCAGCCTGATGTCCGCAGGCTCATGGAAGACGCCGCTGGGTGAAGTGTCGATCGACGAAGACCTGGCGCAGGCGTTGATGGCGTCCAGCAAATACCTTGAAGAAGACGAGTTGCCGCACGTCCAGGAACATTCCCTGGAAGTAGAGGTGCCGTTCCTGCAATATCTGCGGCCCGACGTGCGCATCGTGCCGCTTGCCGTATCGAGCCCTGACGCCGGTTCCCTCAAGGCCGTGGGCAGGGAGATAGGGGCAACGGTCTCTGCGCAGGGCAAAAAAGGCGAGGTCCTCATTTTGGCCAGTTCGGACATGAACCACTTTGAACCGCAGGATGTCGCCAAAAAAAAGGATGCGTATGCGCTGGATGCGCTGCTGGCGCTCGACGAGGACGGGCTGATCAAAGCCGTCAAACAGCACGACATCAGCATGTGCGGGTATGAGCCGGCAGCGATCATGATCGCTGCAGCCAAGGCGCTGGGCGCACAGAAAGCGCAGCTGGTCAGATACCAGACCAGCGGCGACGTGACCGGGGATTATTCCGAAGTCGTGGCATATGCGGGAGTGATCATATACTAACGGGGGATGCATGGAAGAAGAAAAAAAGAAAGTCGACGAGGCCTGGAAAGATCGGATAGAAAAGGAACGCAAAGAAAAAGAGGCGGCGGGAGAGCAGCCCGCAGAAGAGACAATCGAGGCGGATTTCGGATTTTTCATCAGTACCCTGGCTTTGCAGGCGTCCATTGCGCTGGGCGCCATCGCCAATCCCGTGACCCAGAAGAAAGAAGAGAACATGGCCCAGGCAAAGCTGATCATCGATACGCTGGGGGTCTTGAAGGAAAAGACCAAAGGGAATCTCAGTACCGAAGAGGACGGCCTCCTGGAAAATGTCCTGTACGAGTTGCGCACGCTTTATATAGCGAAGATGGAGGGCACAGGGCAATGATCGACAGACAACTGCTTGAGATCCTGGCTTGTCCTGCGTGTAAGGGCAGGGTCGAAGAGAAGGGCGATAAAATCGTCTGTACAAAATGCGGCAGGAGATATCCGGTGCGCGACGGGATACCGGTCATGCTGGTCGACGAGGCAGAGGCAGGAGACCGGGAAAAACCATGAAGAAAATACTCGTGATCCATGGACCGAATTTGCAGCTTTTGGGTACGCGGGAACCCGCGGTTTACGGCAGGGTGACGCTCAAGCAGATCAACGCCGGGCTGCAGAAGATCGCCCGCAAACAAAAGGTCGGCCTTACCATAGTGCAGTCTAATATCGAAGGTAAAATCGTCGACGCTATCGGAAAGGCCGGGAGCCGTTTTTCCGGCATCCTGATAAATCCCGCAGCCTACACCCATACCAGCGTGGCCATCCGGGACGCTCTGGCAGCCTGCGGCGTGCCGGCTGTGGAAGTGCATCTTTCCAATATCCACTGCCGGGAAGAATTCCGGCAAAAATCACTGATCAGCCCGGTCGTACAAGGGACCATCATGGGCTTCGGGGTTTCCAGTTACTACCTCGGCCTCGAGGCCCTCCTCGACCTCCTTTAACCGTATAATACAACCCCCGGGGTTCAACCCCCGGGGTTGAACCCCGGGGGTTATGGTGGGATGAACGAAAAGATACGGAAAATCTGCACGGCAGCAAAAAAACAGCACATTGACGTCTTACTCATTACGTCCAGCGCCAATATTTCGTATCTGACCGGTTATCCCTCCCGGGATTCCTGGCTCCTTGTATCTGCCGACAAATGTTTTTATCTGACGGATTCCCGTTACGGCGAAGAGGCAAAGCAGTGCCTGAAAGGGATCTGCGTGGAGCAGGTGGACTGCAAACTGTTCGCCAGGCTGGGAGATATCTGCCGGAAACTGAACGCAGGCTGCGTGGGCTTCGAGGAACGTTTCCTTTCTTACGCGGAGTATACGCATATACGAAAGGCGTTACCGGAGTCAGCGGGGTTAGTGCCTACGGTGGGCCTGGTCGAAGAGCTGCGCCGGATAAAGACCGCTGCAGAGATTCTCGCCATCCGGCAGGCCACTGCCATTGCCGTCAAGGCGTTCAGATTTGCCTGTTCCATAGCCAGGCCGGGCCTCAGAGAAGTCGAACTGGCAGGCGAAATGGAGCGTTTCATTCGTTTCCACGGCGCGGCTTGCGCTTCTTTCCCCATTATCGTGGCCTCAGGACCCAATTCCAGCTATCCCCATCACCTTACATCAGAGCGCAAACTCAAAGAGCGCGAACCGGTTCTCATTGATCTGGGCGTTGAGTACAAAGGCTATAAATCTGACTTGACAAGGGTAATCTTGTTGGGTAAAATAAAGCCTTCCATACGCAGGATTTATGATATAGTTCTGGAGGCACAGGCGCGGGCGATCGCGGCTGTCAGGCCGCACGCTGCCGCAGGCGACATAGACAGGGCAGCCAGGGATTATATCGCTCAAAAAGGGTTCGGCGGCTGCTTCGGTCACGGCACAGGCCATGGTATCGGCCTGGAAGTACACGAAGAGCCGCGCATCGGAACAAAGCAAACAGTCAAACTTCAGCCCGGCATGGTATTTACGGTGGAACCGGCAATCTATTTGCCGGGCCAGTTCGGCATAAGGTTAGAGGACATGGTCCTCGTAACTGAAAAAGGAAGGAAGGTTTTAAGTGGCGCTCTCGATAAATGAAATCAAGACCGGGCTGACCATCCTGGTGGACGACATCGTTTTCATGGTCATTGATTCCCAGCATATCAAACCGGGCAAAGGCGCGGCCTTCTGCCGGGCAAAGCTGCGAAACCTCAAAAACAACAATGTCCTGGAGCGGACGTTCAGGGGCGATGAAAAGATCGAAGAGGCCTACATCGAAGAGCGCAAGCTCCAGTACCAGTATTCCTCCGGCGAGATGTACCATTTCATGGATAACGAGAATTACGAGGACGTCGCCATCTCCCAGGACGGCATGGGCGACAAGGCAAAATTCCTGAAAGACAATATCGAGGTCACGGCCTATTACTATAAAGGCGACGTGCTCTACGTCAACCTGCCTAATTTCGTGGTCTATAAGATCGTCCATACCGAGCCCGGCATAAAAGGCGATACCGCAAAAAGCGGCACCAAGCCTGCCACCATCGATTCCGGGGCTGCCATCCAGGTACCGCTGTTCGTCGACGTCAACGATTCCATCAAGGTCGACACGCGCACCGGGTCATACGTCGAGCGCGTCAACCAGTAAGCGCACGTTGCAAGCCAAAGAGGTCTTTCATGAACATCAAAGAGATCAAAGAGATGCTGAACCTGATGAACGACAATAACCTCGTTGAGCTTGAGATCGAGAAGGACGGCATGCGTATCAGGCTCAAGAAGGCCTCTGCCGGCGGCGAGGCCTTCGGCCAGCCCTTCGTCATCCAGCAGGAAAAAGTGCAGGCCGGTGCGCCGGCTGCGCAAGCGGCTGCGCCGGCTGCGGAAAAGGCTTTGCGTACCATCGAGATCAAGGCGCCCATGGTCGGGACGTTCTACCGCGCGCCGTCTCCGGAAGCCCCGCCGTACGTGGACGTCGGCCAGGTCATCGAAGCCGGACAGGTGGTCTGTATCATCGAGGCCATGAAGCTGATGAACGAGATCAAGTCCGAGGTCAGGGGAAAACTGGTCGAGGTCCTCGTGGACAACGCCGAGCCCGTGGAATTCGGCCAGTCCATGTTCATCATCGAACCCGTCTAATCTCATAACCCCACACCCGGTGTGGGAAGAGCGTACACCGTTCTATGTTCTCTAAAATCCTTATAGCAAACCGGGGCGAGATCGCCCTGCGCATCATCCGCGCCTGCAGGGAGCTGGGCATCCGCACGGTCGCCGTGTATTCCGAGGCCGACCGCAGCTCCATGCACGTCCGTTATGCGGACGAGGCAATCTGCATCGGCGCCCCGCAGAGCGCCAAGAGCTACCTGAACATCCCTGCCATCATCAGCGCCGCAGAGATCACCGACGTCGAGGCCATCCATCCGGGCTACGGCTTTCTGGCCGAGAACGCCCATTTCGCGGAAATATGCTCGTCCTGCCATATCAAGTTCATCGGCCCCACGGCCGAGAACATCCGCCTCATGGGCGACAAGATGGCGGCGCGCACTACCATGCAGAAACTCGGGTTGCCCATCATGCCCGGCAGCCAGAGCACGGTCAAGTCAAAAGAAGAGGCCCTGAAGGTCGCGCAGAAGATAGGCTACCCCGTGATCATCAAGGCTGCGGCGGGCGGCGGCGGCAAAGGCATGCGCATCTGGCACAACGACATCTCGCTGGCATCGAGTTTCATGACCGCCCAGGCAGAGGCAGAGGCGAATTTCGGCAAGCCCGACGTGTACATCGAGCGCTACATGGACAGGCCCCGCCACGTGGAGATACAGGTC
>JAQTMD010000121.1 GCA_028714595.1 Candidatus Omnitrophota bacterium | reverse complement strand
CTGGAAAAGGCAATGACGGCATCCCTGGCATCCCAAAAATCCTGCCTGATAGAATCCAGCTTTTCAAGCAACGGCGCTTTTATTTCCAGGATCGCAGATAAGCTCCGGACGACCTTTGCCGAACCGACAAAGGAAAAAGCGCCTATCACCGTTATAAGCGCGATCACTGCCGACATGCCTAAATTGCGGACCATCCTGAACGATACCGTCATTGCGCAGCCCGCCTTTTCATCCTCACCATTCTTCTCCCTTACTGGCTGAAACTTAAATAAAGTTCCTCGGACGTGTCTCCCGTGCCATACAGAGGCTGGGTGGCCTCGGGCTCAGGCGATCTCCCGGCGATTTCATAGCGGGAAACGCCGAACTGGTACTTTTCGCCGGGGGTGAACTGAACATCATCCCCATTGCCCGTATGTAAGGCCCGCGCGAACTCTATGGTCCATTGACCGCTGCTCCAGGTGCCTTTGGCCTTGATATCCGCCCGGCTTGCCGTGGGAGTCTGGTTCTTAAAATTAGGCAGCGTTTCTCCTTCGTATTCCACGGGTAAAGTATCTACGTATGCCGGTTCTCCTGCGTCGCCCAGCCTCTGCAGGGACATCGGCTTTCCGGACTTGCTGGTTATTTTCATGGATTTGGGGGTTTCAGACACGTTCAATATATCAATTTTGTCGTCAGCGAAGCCTACCGGATCCGTCCGGCCTGCCTTCCAGAACCAGATATCCGTCGTATAAGGTTCATCGGCGTATACGCTTAAGTCGACATGCTTGGGCCCCATATTCCACTTAAGAACAAAAACATCCTCCCGCATAAGGCCCGGCTTATACATCTGGCTGGCTTTATTCCATACCCAGTCTTTGTGTCTTCTTGATTCGTCGGGATCGGGAAAGGAGACTAAAAAGAAAATCTCCTTGTCGGTATAGACGGCCTTCAGGGTCAACGGAATATCTGCTATTCCATCCTGCGTAACTATTGCCCGGGCCTTCTCCCATACCGGGTCGTTGCCGGAACCGTCAATGACCGGCACCTCGCCGACCTTCTGGGCGATAATCGTCTGCTCGGCATACGCATACCCTGCCAGGCCGACCCAAAAAACTGCCGCTAGTCCTAACCCCCAAATTATTCTTCTTGCCATCTCAATCTCCCTTCTAAAACTGCAAAGTTACCTAACTTACTATATATATTATAATCTATTACCCCCTTGCTGCAATTAATTAATTTTACGTGCCCGAAGGCACCTGACAAAAAAACGGCCCTATTTCTTAGAAAAATAGAACCGTCCTTTTATGCTTGGTGGAGCTGGAGGGATTTGAACCCTCGACCCCTTGCATGCCATGCAAGTGCTCTCCCAGCTGAGCTACAGCCCCGAGTGATGACTTTTTCTATCGCCGAGGGGCAGTCCATCTGCGAGGTTCATACTCGGTGGGCAGCCCCGCAAATCTATTTCGCGCTCAGGTATTTCGACAGCGCCGTCCAGGTCCTTGAGCCCACGACTCCGTCGGGATTCATGCCGTTTGCCTTCTGGAACTTCTGGATCGATTCTTTTGTCTGAGTGCCGATCTGGCCGTCGATGGGGCCCTTATAGAACCCTGCCTTCTTTAATGCAGTCTGAATCTCAGAGGCAGTCGGCATGCGGACTTCCTGCTTTGCCTGGCTTAAGGCCTGTACCTGCCTGCGCAGCTGTTCGTTTTCTGTCTTTAGCTGCTGGATCTGGGTCTCCCGGTCGCTCAGCTGGTCTTTCAGCTGTTTATTTTCCGGCCCGTAATTGACAACGGGCGTGGTCACGCAGCCGGGAAGCACGACCAGCGCCAGGCATATCGCCAACTCCTGTAATCTTGTCATGCCTGCCTCCATAGTAAGGGAATTATTATACCCCTGATTTCTTGAATTGACAAACAAGTTTTTCGATAGTAAGATTGAAGCAACCGCGCCGAGGTGGCGAAATGGCAGACGCGGCAGCCTCAAAAGCTGTTGTGGGCAACCACATGAGGGTTCAACTCCCTCCCTCGGCACCAGATTCGACGGCCCCTGTCTTTTGCGGGCCGTCTTTTTATTTTACCTTGTGCCGCCGGAACGCATTTCTGGTAAGATACGGCATGATCGCGCGAAAGATGCGGTGCGCGATGAGCTTGTAGCCGTTGGCATTGGGATGGATGTAGTCGCTGCGCATCGAGGGCTTTTCGATGATCCCGTCCATCAGGCGCGGGATAAAGATCGTCTGGTATTTTCTGCTCAAGGAGCGGAATTCCCGGTTATAGTCTTCCAGGATCATGGGGCCGCTATAGTCGGCGATTGCCACCATCGCGCCCTTGGCCTGACACCTCTGTACCATCGTTTCAACGTTCGCGATCGTCTCTTCGAAAGGAATGCGGGCGATCAGATCATTGCCGCCGAACTCGATGACGACCAAAAGCGGGTCCCGGTCAAGGACATCGTTATCCACGCGCTTGACCGCTTCTCGGGTGGTGTCGCCGTTTATGCCGGCGTTGACGACGGGGACGGGCGTCAGCGACTGCAATACCGCCGGATAGCTCCCGTTCTCCTCCGCCCCGTAGCCGTAGGTCACGCTGTCGCCGAAGCAGACGACGGCGGTCCCCGGGGAGTCGATATTGGCCACGCCGGGGCGCACCATACAACCCGCGCAGAAAAGAATACCTGCCAGCATTATCACGGCGCCGATCCCGAACGTCTTATTTCTTATCATAGCGCAGCCTCAACTGCCCGCATGCCGCGTCAATGTCCCGGCCCCTGGGCTTACGCAGCGTCACCGGGATCCCGGACTTGAACAGCTTGTCCCTGAACAAGAGTATCTCGAGTTTGTTCGGCGGCCGCAGACCCGAACCTCCGTGCGGATTGACCGGGATAAGGTTCACTTTACAGTCTAATCCCCGTACTATTGTACACAACTTCCCGGCCGTATGCAAATCGCAATTTAACCCGCCGGCCGCCAGGTACTCAAAAGTCACCTGCCGCCCGGTCGTCTCCTGATACCAGCGCAGGGTCTTGATCAGCTCTTTGAGCGGATAGGCCTTGTCGACCGGCATGATCCGGGTGCGCGTCTCGTCGTCGGCCGCATGCAACGAGACCGAAAGTTCGATCTGCAGCCGTTCTTGAGCCAGCCGTTTGATACCCGGGACGATACCGCAGGTCGAAACAGTTATCCGGCGGGCGCCGATACCGAAGCCATAATCGGCATTGATGATCCGTATGGCCGCAAGGACATGGTCATAATTATCCAGCGGCTCCCCCGTACCCATGAACACGACATGGGTCAGGTCCCGGTGCCGGGAATCGTTCTTGATGAGCCGCAACTGGTCGAGGATCTCAGACGCCGACAAGTTGCGTTTGAAACCCGATGCGCCGCTTTCGCAGAAAGAGCAGCCGAATTTACAGCCTGCCTGGCTGGAGATGCACGCCGTCAGGCGCGATTCAGCGGGGATAGTCACTGCCTCGATATAAAAACCGTCGTTGGTTTTGAAAAGGAATTTCTTGGTGCCGTCGGCGGATTCCTGGACCTTGACGGTGGCAAGGCTTGCGACGGAGAATTCATCGGCAAGCCGCTTACGCAGGTCTTTGGGCAGGTCGGACATCGAGGAAAAATCTTCGGCGCCTTTCTGATAAAGCCAGGAAAAGATCTGGCGGGCATGGAACTTCGGCTGCTGCCGCGAAATCAGCGTCTGCTCAAATTCCTGGAGCGTATAATCTTTTATGTCTTTTTTCATCTTAATCGACCATCGGTTTCAGGCCCAGGACCCGGGCGATAAGGTCTTTGGTAGACATCTTTTCCACGGGCCTGACCTCCCGGATCTTTTGCGGTATGGTCAGCGCGACAAGAAAACGCAGGGCGCCCGAGATAACGAACAGCGTCAGCAGCCTCCAACCCAAGAACTGCAGGAGCCCAGGTTTTTCTTTATCGCTTTGTCGAGCGCATCGAGCCTGCGCTTCTTAAAAAGCCTGGCGACTGCTGCGACTTTTACCGCTTCTTCAAGGATATGGATGCGGCTGAGGGCTTCGTCGAACGTATTGCCGATGGAAAAAACGCCGTGATGCCTGATCACTACGATCTTGTTGAGCACAAGCGCCTTGATAACCGATCCCGGTTTTGTGACGGTAAGGCTTTTTTGCCCTACCACCGGCACCTCGCCCAGATAAAAGTGCGTCTCATAGGTCAGGGTGGCGAGTTTCGGACAGACGCTGAAATACGCATTGGACAGCGGCGGGTGACAGTGGACGATAACCGCGCAGGGAAAACTCCGGTAGATCAGGCTGTGCACGGCAAGCTCTGAGCTGGGACGCCCGCCTTCGGGCGTGACCGCGTGCGTGGCAAGGTCGACCGAAACGATATCCGATTCGCGCAGCTTGCCCAAGCGGGCTCCCGTAGCGGTGATGAGAATCGTGCGGTCGGAAAGCCGGCAGCTGATATTGCCGGCGCGCGCAGCGATCAGCCGCGCGTCCGCAAGCCCCCTGCCGACGGAGATGATGGCGTGTTTGCTGCGGCGTTCGGATGCGTTCTTCACAGCGAGATATCCACCAGTTTTGTCTTGACCCCGGCTATTGCCTTGAGCTTCCTGTCGAGTTTGCGTTTCTCCTGCTTCGGGCCGACGATTTCTAGAAGAACCAGGCCCACATCCGAGCAGCGGTCCAATACGCCGTCGTGGATACCGAGGCGGGTCTTGATCATGCACCCGAAATCAGTGAGCACCTTCTGCACCCTGACCGCCGACTGCCGTCTGGTACGCATGAGGATGATAAGCAGCGTCTTCGTCATAGTAACCTCCCTTGTCCATAGTGCTCTCTTGCTATTATACCAAAACCTGCCGCAAAGAAAATCGTTATTAAAACATCGGGGGTTGAGCGGGTCCTGTCTTGTC
>JAQTMD010000120.1 GCA_028714595.1 Candidatus Omnitrophota bacterium | reverse complement strand
TAGCGGTCTCTTTAGCATATTCGGTATGATGAAAAAGGATTGCCTGTATATGTTTAGGGATGGGTATATATTCAACACCAATGAATTAAAATATCTACAGGTTCCTGGCGATAAAGGCCTGGCGCGCCAGATTTTCGGCGAGGGCAAGCTTTACGTCCGCCTGTTCCAGGGGATTGAGGATCCGGACCGAGACGTCCGCATATGAATAGTTCAGATCTAAAGCGGCGGTCAGCGCCTGGGCCTGTCTTTCCAGCAGCCTTCTCTGTATTTCCAGCACCCGGGTTTCGCTGGCGCCATGTTGGAGGACCTGGAGATCCTGCGGCTGCAGATCATCGGCCAAAAGACAGAGCGTGGCCGGCGGTGTCTGCACATCCAGATCGCCGATCAGTACCATGATCAATTTGGCCCTGGAGATCCTGGCGGAGGTTTCTATTTTAACCAGCCAGCGCTGCGGGGTGCCGGTCCCCAGTTCGCTGTGGTAGTCGTCGGCCCAGGCAATGACTTCGTTCTGCAGGCAGAGAGCTGAGCCGAATGAGGCTCCGGGATCCCTGCCCAGGTCATGCTGGAGGTAGCCGATCTGCGACCAAACATCGGCTTCGACCCGCCTGGCTTCCAACTGGGGCATGCCCCGCAGGGGGGTGGTATTGCGTAAATAGGGCAGGGCCTGATTTTGCAGGATGTCAAGTCTTTGTTCCAGCGAGCCGGCGTTTTCCGCCTCCTGGACCAGGATATTGGCCATCAGCAGGTTGGCCCAGGCGATCTCCCGGCGCAGGTAAACGTAGTCGCCGTTCTCCTGCAGGCCTTCGATCGAATTGCGGATATAAGTTGCGCGGTGGCCGCCTAACAAAGCTGCTTGGGAACCGGTCTCTGCGTTGACGCTGGCAGTTGCCAGATGGGCAACGAAGGTTCTGGCCCGGGCGAGCAGGCTGCTAAAAGTTTCTTCGTCAGGGGCGCCCTGGGATGGAGAGGCTTGATCTTTTGCGATCATTGCCCGGCGGAAAAAGTTCTCGCCGATCAGGAGAGAAAGTTCGTTGATCTCCTGGCCGCGGCTGGGGCCAGCCTGATGCGTCAGGAGCTGGTCGTGGATCTGGATCAGCGCCAGTTGTTCCCTGACTGCCGGGTCGGTGGCTTCTTCCCAGTGGGTATCATTGCCGATAATGGAGGCCAGGGCGGATAAGACTTGCGGATTTTCCAGTTCACTGGCCAGGATCATGGCGATCTGGGCCCGCCAGTAGATGATCCGGTTTCCGCCGGTGCCGGAACTGGCGGTGCTTAAATTGGAAAGCAGGGTAGCGGTCGATTGCGGCGTGCCCCGGTCAAGATTGGAAAGCCAGACGGTAAGCTTAAGTTCCGCGATCTGGCCGTCGAGGTCCGCGACCAGGCTCGCAGCCAGGGCGCGAACGCCCGCATTGGGATGATAAAGCCGTTTGCGCGCTTCTGTTCTCTGCCGCTCCAGCTCCCTGATACTGTCGTTGGTTTGGGAAATTCTGCCGGCAGCGTAATCGATGAACTGCCGGGCTGTTTGGGGGAGGGCCTGGCACGAGTCGGACTGGCAGACCAGTTCCTCAACTGCCCCGGGCTCGGCGGGCTGGTCCGGCGCGGCCGGAGCCGATCCGGCAGCTTCTTTGTTTGCCCCGGTCTTGCTTTGGGCGGCCAGCAAGGAGGTCAGGCCGATAGAATAAAGGCTTATCAAGTTAATAGCCATTTCTCGGCCTCCTTCCGTAGGTCTCTTGCAGAACTGTGTCCCTATCCGTCAGTGAACGATGATTGTTAAAGGCTAACAAAATGAAGTCTCTCCTTGTATCAAGGTCATACTGGGAATCTGAACGGTAGCACATCTCTAGCGCTTCAGCCGCCTTGGCCCTTCCCTGCTCGTTATCACCCAGCAGGTTGGCCCATTCCTGGTACAATTCGGCTTCGAGCGAATAGGGCCGCCAGGCCATTTCACTCAAGTTGGCTTCGCCCAGGTCAGTGATCAATTTTTCGATTTCGGTGAAAATGTTAATGGCCGCGTCGGTGTGGCTGATGGTGCCGGGCCAGTCATGGACCAGTTCACGCGTGCTGGCGTTGCTGGAAAGGAGGCGAATAACTTCGGGCAGGGATTGTTCATCCTGGGCGACGATCTCGCCGATCCGGAGCAGGGCGTGCACCTGGAAATAAGTTTGGAAATTGGGGTCAAGTTGTCCGGAGTTGCTGAGCACTGAGCTGAGCAGGACCAGGGCTTCGCCGGTATTATCTGAGGAAGCGAGCAGGAGCGCCCGCAGGTATGTCTGTTCGATGCCGAGGAAATCATTGGCCGGCAGGGGATTGTCGACCAGCACTTGGTCAGTGTAAAAGGGGACGATGTAACGGAATTCGCGGTCGATGAAATGCGCGGTCCTGACGCCGATCTCGGTCCTCTTGGTCTGAGCCCAGACGTAGAGATAGGAGAGTTCCGACGGGATCGACCGGTACAGGTTATCTGCCTGGTCAAGCAGCTCGTGATTAAAGCTAAACATCGTGTCGGTCAGTGATTCATAATTGGGCGAAGCGCTGCCGAGATAGAAAAGCATACAATCCAAGGCGTCAATGATATAAAGATAATCTTCATCGGCGTAGGAGTCTTCCGCAAACAAAGAATAAAGTTGGTCCCTTATTTGTTGGATTTCCGGCCTCAGTTCAGCGGCAGCCACAGCATCCGGCGAATAAGGCCAGAGCTGGTATTTGACCGTGTCAGCTAAAGCCAGCAGCAGGTCGGCCTTGACGATCCGGGCGAAAGAAGCGAAAAAGCCGCTGTTCGATTCCCCGGACAGCTCCAGTTCATCGATGGCGTAGTTGCAGGCGCGGAGATAATGAAGCAGCTCGGCGATGTCCCTTGCTCCCGGCCGTTGGGTGACAAGGGCGGCGTTTTTAATAAGGGCGATCAGCTGCAGCTGGGACATGGCGGTGAGGGCTTCAGTTTCTTCGTCTGCGCTGAGGTAGCCGCGGCCACGGTTGAATCGCAGGGCCTGCGTCACATCATTCCAATCAAAAGCAAGGTAGAGCCCTTCACCCGAGTCATCAATGCTGACCCCATAGCTGAGATTAGCCACATAGCTGTAGTATTGCGCCGCCCGGGCTAGATAATCGACCGGCTGGTCCAACTGGCGGGTCGCCTCGTGCATCCGGAGATAAAGGTCTCCCATTGTCATCAAAGCTTTGGAGACCAGGTAGAAGTCGGGGCGCGCCAGGTCGGGGTCAACACCAAGTATGGCATAGATCCCGTCAACTGCCTGGAAGATCCCCTCCTCATAAAAGCTGATATCCTGGTCGGTGGTCTGCGCCCGCAGTTCCGCTTCGACCAGCAGTAACACCACGCGGTTGTAAGTGTGCGGGGCAACCTCGGGCTCGGCGGAAGCGACGTGCGCCGACACGTACTGGCAGATCATTAAGGCGTCGGCCAGCTCGGCAGTATTGTTTTCTTCGATCAGTTTCTGGATGTAAACCGAAAGCAGGGTGATGATATTGTTCCAATATTCACGCCGATCGGCCAGAAAGGGGAGGAGGTTATGCTGATTCTGTTCCTGCTGGTCGATCAGGAACACTTGCTGAAACTGCGCATCTCTTAAAAGCGGTTCGCCCAGCGGGGAATATTGATTTTCGAAAGTGGCGGTAATCGTATCCCGGAGTTGCGCTAAACTGCAATTCTGCCTGACCAATTCCCGGTTTAGTTTTGGCCGGCGGTCGCCGGCGCGCGTGCCGAGCTCGGGATCGACCCGGAAAGGATAGAGATCGTTTTCGGTAAAGACCATGTTAGGGCCGGCGATTGCGGGCTCCGCCGGCGCGGTCAGGGAGCGGATAATGCTTACAATTGCATTGTCCTCCGGTCGCGTATTCGTCAGGAACAGGCCGAACCAGACCCAGTTCTGGTTATAGTAATCGGTCCGGTTATCTCCCCAGAAACCCCTGACCTCTTCGGTGCCGTCCGGGTTCTGGTGTTCGTAAGTATGGAAGCTGCTTTGCAGCCGGCTGAGTATGGCCTCGCGGGCCGCTGCGCTTCCAGCGTAATGGAAGAAGGGAAGATAGCCGCCGTACATGGCAAGCTGTTCTCCATTCAAATCATGGGTCTGTTCGATATCGGGATCAGGCTGGACCGGGGAGCCGTTGTGATGGAAGCCGGAGGGCATCCGGCCGCCGCGCAGCTGGCGAGTTAAAAAGTCGATCGGCCCGACGGCAGGATCGGTCAGGTAGCGCCCGGCTTCGGTGTTGCCGAACCAAGCGTAGTCCTGCGCGACCGCATAAAGCGAGCGGAAGGCGTCCCAGCCGAAGATCTCTCCGGCTTCATCGGGGAAGAAAGCGCGGCTTTCGCTCAAGCGTCCCCGGTAATCCAGCGCCACCCAGTTAGGCGGCAGGTTGACGCCGCGCATTGACCGTCCGTCAATGTCATCAAAAGTTAATTGACCGCTTTGTTCGAGCACCTCATAAGAAGTCCCCGACAGCAGCTGCCAGGGATGTCTCGGATCGGTATCAATCGCGGGAAAAACACGGCTGAAGAAGGCCGGGCGGAAGTAGCTCGGGTTGATGACGCCTGACCAGGAGAACTGGTCGCCGGCGAAGAAATAATACTGTTCGCCGACCTGGAAAACGTATTTATCCCAGGCGTCTTGCAGGATCAGGCGGGCCTCGGTGAGATACTGGTCGCCGTCGCCCCAGCCGCGCCGATAAGCGAAATAGAGAGCGGCGGCGATCTCGATGTCATCGGAGGCGGCGTTGTAACCGTTGGCGTCAGCTCCAGTCAGTTGTTCATAACGGATGATGCCGCGCGGGCCATCCTGCCCGCCGTTCAAGGTCGGAACGTATCTCCAGGCGAAAAGATCGACGTGAAGCGCCGAAGGGAGAGGCCATGGTTCTC